>JAEZDX010000461.1 GCA_023417975.1 Bacillota bacterium | reverse complement strand
CTACAGATATATATTAATTGTATAATAGACAAACTTGGTATTACAGACAAGGTGCATTTTGATGGATTTATTAAAAATAATGATCTATTCGAATGGCTAGAAGATAAAGATTATATTATTACTGGTTCATATTCTGAAGGGCATCCTGTAGGTATTATGGAAGCGATGAGTTGTGGTATAAAACCAGTTGTACACTATTTTCCAGGAATTGAAGAATTTTATCCAGAAAAATATATATACTATAGTTTAGATGAATTTCTAAATATTATTACTGAGGATACATATGATTCAATGGAATATACTTCTTTTATTAAAAATAACTTTTCTTTTGATGAACAAATATTAAAATTAGAAAAATTAATGGAGGAAATTAAAAATAAATTTGAAAGAACAAATATTAGGATGCTAGAAATTGATATGTAAAGATATATGTACTTAGAAATCAAAATTTTTAAAATAATTATAGTAACAATATAAATATAGATAAAAAAGAAAAGACTAATCTAAAGTAATGAGAAATATGGAAGGTGTTTTTTATGAAAGAAATGTTTAAAAATGACGAGGAGTTTTTTAAGTTATATATGTACTTAATACAAGATTATGATAGTTTAGAACGAGCATATAATCCAAGATTAGTTGAAGGTAATCGACTTGCGAATACATATAAACAATATTTTGAACTTTTGTATAATTGGCTATTCAATAGAAATAAAAATAAAATGATATACGATTATCTTAAGATAAATCAGATAAATAATATTGCTATATATGGTTGTGGCTCTATATCAAATTTATTATATGAAGAACTAAAAAGTCAGAATGAAATTAAAATAAGCTTTTTTGTAGACAGTAAAAAAAAATCGAATGTTTTTAATAACATACCAGTAATAGGTATCGAAGAGACGCCATTAAATTGTGTCGATGCAATCTTGGTAACGCCTATTTATGATTACGTTGAAATAAAAAGTAATTTAGAAAGATACTATAAGTGTAAAATATTAAGCCTACAGTACCTTGTAGAAAATGCAGGTGAATAAATATGAAGATATTATATTTTTGTAAAACAAGCTTACAAAGCAATACATCAGTGGGAGTACTTAAAAAAGTATATGGGCATTTGAGGTGTATGTATAAAAACGGAAACAATGTTTATTTCGCAAACTTTGTAAGGGATGAATTGGTTATTAAAAATAGTAATTTGGAGCAAGAAAGTGTAATTCGCTTTCAATCAAAACTTGATAGTTATGAAAAATTAATAAATATAATAAAAAAATATGATTTTGATATTATATACATAAGATATACATTTTCCAACTATTATTTTATGCGCTTCTTAGATGAAGTAAAGTTATCAATACCTACTTTGAAAATTGTCATGGAAATACCAACATATCCATATGATGGTGAATTAGCAAATCATGAAAAGACTTTGTTTTTAGATACATATTTTAGAAAATATCTCAAAGAATATGTAGATCGGATTATCTTGTGGAATGAATATGAGAAAGTATTTGATATACCCACTATAATTGTGAAAAATGGAGTTGAAGTTGAAAAAATATCAGTGCATAAACCAAAAGAGACTAATAATATACTAAATTTAATTGGTGTTGCAAATGTTTCAAAATGGCATGGGTATGATAGAATAATTGAAGGACTAAAAATATATTACAACAATGATAACGAAGTGAAAGTGTTTTTTTATATCGTAGGGGAAGGCGCAGAATTGAATAATCTTAAGAATCTAGTGAGTAATTTAAAACTTGAAAAGTACGTTATTTTTGAAGGGGTAAAAATAGATAGAGATTTAGATAACTGTTATAATAATTGTCATCTTGCAGTAAGTGCTCTAGGTATTCATAGAGTGGGAATGCCAAATAGATCTACTTTAAAATCTGTAGAGTATTGTGCAAAAGGTATTCCTTTTTTAGTGGGCCATAAGGAAGAAAATTTTAGCGAAAAATTTCCTTTTATAATGCAATTACCTTCAAATGATGAACCAGCAAATATTCGTAAAATTGTAGAGTTTTACGCACAGATAAAACACAACAGAGATTTATCTTCCATAATGAGACAATATGCAATTGATAATCTTACCTGGGATGTTACGATGAAACCATTATTTAATTATTTTAATTCCATTAACTTATAATAAATAATAGATAAATTTATTATTTATTATCATGATTTGTAGATTAGTCTAAGTGAGTGCTTGAAATATTAAAAATAATATATTTGTATATATGAGTTATTTTTTAGAATTCAGTGAGAAATATCCGTATTAATAATATAGATTTTAAAAAGCAAAAAAATTATTATTTGACATTCATGAATATAGATTCGATATTTTATGAAGTAGTAAAAAGAAGGTGATAGAATGACAAAGGTAAGTATAGTTGTTCCTACGTACAATGTTGAAAATTATATTGATAAATGTTTGGAATCGCTTGTTAATCAGACACTTAAGGATATTGAAATAATAATTATTGATGATGGATCCAATGACAAGACACTAGATAAATTAGAAATATGGAGTAAAATGGATAAAAGAATTGTATTAATGAAAAACGATAAGAAAGGTGCTGCTTCTGCTAGAAATTCCGGAATTAAAGCTTCATCAGGTGAATACATCTCTTTTGTAGATTCGGATGATTATTGTGATTATTGTATGATTGAAAAATTATATAATGCTTTAATTAAAACTAATGCTGATTATGTGTTTTGTGATTATTTTATAAATTACCCTGATGGCAGAATTGAAAGCTGTAAAATTGATATAGCAATTGAACAAACTACAAGCTTGATGGAAGATAAAAAACTATTATTTAAAGTGGATCCTAATATATGGAATAAGCTGTATAAAAAAAAGATGTTGATTGATAATAATTTGAAGTTTAATGATGCTATACTTAAATGTCATGATGTGCCATTTACAACAAGTGTTTTGTCTGTAGCAAAAATAGTACAAGTAAAAGAATGTCTATACTATTATAGAGCTAATAGACCTAATAGTATAACGTCACATTTCAATAAAACTTCCTTTGAATGGGAAAATGCGTGGCCGGTTACAGTTAAGTATTTTGAAGAAAATGGAATTTTAACATATTACTATGATGAACTGGAAAAAAGGATAATCGATAGTTGTTTCTATCTGATTAAGCAAGTTATGTATAGTTCAGACAATATTCCATTAATTAAATGTGCAATTAATGGACACATAAACTACTTATCTGAAAATTTTCCTGGTTGGAAAAAAAACAAGTATTTTGATAGTAATAATGAGTCAGTTTACAGAAAAATTGAGTTGTTTCAATATATAAGTAAAAAAAGCATGAAAGAGAAGCCAATTATTGTTTTTTCTGCATCGCTTGGTGGCAAAAGAATATTAGATTACTTAAATAAATTTGATATAGTACCAGAAAAGATATGCGATAATTCCATTGTAAAGCAAAATAAATTTTTAAATGGAATAGAAATAGTTTCGCCTAAGTATATTATTGAAAATATAGGTAGAGATATAATTTTAATAATAGCGTCAGATCTATATTATAATGATATAAAAGATCAAATGTTGAATCTAGGTATATTAGAAGATAATATATATTAAATAAGCAGTAGGATATTAATTCATGTCTTGCTTGGTGATATATGTTATTAATATATAATTATATAGAAAAGTGAGGAGTATCATGAGTGATTGCCCGTTGATATCTGTAATATTGCCAGTATATAATTCGGAAAAGTACATAAAAGCCAGTATTGAAAGTATTATTAATCAAACTTATAAGGATTTTGAATTAATTGTTATAGATGACGGATCTTCCGATAAATCAGTAGATATAATAAGAAGCTATATGAAATTGGACAAAAGAATAGTATTAATTTCAAGAAAAAATTATGGCTTGGTGGAAACTCTAAATGATGGTTTAAAGGTTGCAAAAGGGAAGTACATTGCTCGTATGGATTCGGATGATATATCAAATGAATATAGGTTTGAAAAGCAAATTAACTATTTAATGAAAAATCAAGATATTGATCTAGTTGGTACTTTTGTAGAGATAATAGGAGATTGCTCGGAGGAATATAAGGAAAAAGCCAAAAATAAATATAATCATGCTCTAGACGATAAAAACCAAGAAGAGTTTCTTTTGAAAATAGGATTAATTTGTCACCCAACTATAATGTTCAAAAAAGATGTTGCTTATACAAATGGAATGTATAGAGATAAATATTATACATCAGAGGATTATGATTTTTATTTAAGATTATTAAAGCAAGGCGCTAAACTTAGGATACTGCCGGAAAAGCTTCTAATTAAAAGAGAACATCTTCGATCAAAAAGTAGTCTTGAAAGTAAAAATTATCTATCACTCGAGCAATGGATAAACATTAAACTGGATTATTTGGAAGATAGAGTGGATTTAAATACAGACATAGTTATTTGGGGAGCCAGTAAAGCGGGAGAGCTAATAAAAAAAATAATTCAAAAAAGGTATCCTGATTCAAGAATTGTGGCTTTTTTGGATAAAGCTAAAACTGGAAGTTTAGAAGGTATTGGTATAGTATGTTCAGATAAAATTAGTGATTATAAAAAGAATTATATAATTTGTGCTAGTCAACCTGGAAAGGTAGAAATTGAACATAAGCTAATTGCATTAGGGTTAAAGGAATTTGAACAATACCTTGTTTTAGTTTAGATTTAGAAATGATAAAAAATAAAATTTATTAATACATAAGGTGAAATATATGCAAGTAAGCGTGGTAATGCCATTATACAATAAAGCTGAATATGTTAGAGAAACTGTAGAAAGTATATTGAATCAAACCTACAGGGATTTTGAGTTTGTAATAATTGATGATTACTCTACAGATGGCTCTTTAGAAATAATAAAGGAATTTAAGGACAGTAGAATAAAATTAATACAATTAGAAAAGAATATGGGAGTTTCATATGCAGCAAACATCGGAATAAAAGCAGCATCAGGAAAATACATTATTAGAACCGATTCTGATGATTTATCTTATCCTAATAGAATAGAACGGCTAGTAAATTATTCGGACACTCATAATATAGATGTTGTGGGAAGTAATTTTGAAATACATGGCAGTGGAGAAATTCCAGCTGGCGCATATAGATTTATGAATTATTCAAACAGTGTTATTAAAAATGAAGATATAATAGATGATTTTACTATTGTGCCAACCGTACATGGTGCAACCATTTGTGTTAAGAAAAGCACTTTTGAAGAAGGATTTTATTATGATAATGCGTTAGAAACAGGTGAAGATTATGAGCTGTTGGCTAGAATGATAATAAATAATAAAAAGGTAACAAAGATTCCAGAAATACTTTATAAATATAGATTTGTTAATGGAAGTTTAGGAAAAGGTATAAAGAGTACACTTGTTAATATACAAGTCAAATTGAATTTCATATATAAATATTTTAAATTAGAAAATAGGGGTGTTAAAAAATTCTATATTTGGGGAACTAAAGAATTCGCAGGTTATTTAGAAGAAGAATTGAGAAAAGAAAAATACGATGCAGAAGTTCTTGGTTTTACTGACTTGGATAACAATACCTGGGGAAAGATTAAGAATGAGCTTCCGATTATTTCGCCTTATGATATGGTTACTAGTTTAGATGATAATACGATTGTACTTACAATGTGGAATATTGAAAGAGAAGAAATTGTTCGATTTTTAAATAAAAACGGATTAATAAAAAATTATAACTACTTTATTTTGTCTTAAGGAGGAATATATGGTAAGTATAATTATACCGGTATATAATGGTGAAAAATACTTGGAGCAGGCAATAGTAAGTATTATAAAACAGACTTATAATGAAATTGAAATTATTGTAGTTGACGATGGTTCTACAGATAACACGGCTCACATTGCTAATAAGTATGATGTAAAATATATATATCAGAACAATTCAGGAGAGGCTGTTGCAAGAAACACCGGTATTGAAGCATCTAGAGGTGAATTTATTGCTTTCTGTGATGCGGATGATTTGTATAGATACAATAAGATACAAAGGCAGCTAGATACATTTAATGAGTTCCCTAGTGCTGATGTTGTTTATTGTGATGTTGATTTGGTGAATAAAAATCTTGAAATTATTAGCAGAATAAAAGCGGAAGTTGCTTCTGAGAAAGCAGAAGATTTTCTAAGTCTATTGATTTATCGACAAATTATTCCATGTACACCGGCAATAATGTTTAAAAGGAAATGCATAGCTTCGGGATTAAGATATAATGCAGAATATAGTCAAGCTACTGATTATGACTTCATCATCAAACTCGCAGAAAAATTTGAATTTAAGTATTTGCAAGAATCGCTTTATTTATATAGAAGACATGAAAATAACGCTACAAATAATCATAAAAAACAAATGCAGAGTGAAATCGAAATTATTAAGAAAATGAGTAATGAAGAAATAAAGCATACCATAGCTAAATCTTCATTTAATGATACAGAAAAGGAATTCTTATATTCAAAGATTATGATAAAGATAGGAGAGTGGATGACCGCCCTAAATAGCCTCAAAGCTTTAGATGGCAAGTTAGAAGATCCATACTTTTATTTCTATATGGGTAATTGTTATTATGAGATTAATCAAATAAATAGCGCGAAAGAGAAGTATTTACAAAGTTTGATGCTTAATGATGGAAATGCAGAAGTGTATAATAATTTAGGTTGCTGCTATATTAAAACATTCGAATATGATGAAGCAAAAAATAACTTTATAAAGGCACTTGATATTAGTCCTCAATATATGGATGCAAAAAAAAATTTGGAATGTATTTTATCCGTGGATACTCTGCCAAAGCTTACTATTCGAGAATTAAGAAAACAGCTAATGATTTACTAATAAGTTTGTTAATTAAGTAGAGGTGATAGAGAGTGTATAGACTGCTAATATTTGGTACAGGAAGTACTTGTGATTTGCTTGAACAGCATCTTAAAGATGATGTATGCATTGTAGGTTATATTGATAATGATGTTGAGAAGCAAGGAAAATTAAAGCGTAATTTGCATATAGAAGCTCCAAGAAATATAAATAAATTTTCATATGACTGCATTGCAATTGCTAGTCAATTTAATGAATCTATATACAACCAATTATTAGAGTTAGGAGTACAGAGGCACAAGATCTTTCAATTCTTTAAATTTACTGATTTAAACTTTAATTATATAAAATATAGAATTGATAATTTTATATATAAGCAGACTAAAGAGAGTGTTGAGGTTTTTATAACAGGATTATCGTACTGTCTTTGTGGTATAGATACAAAAAGATTGATAAAGAGAGCACTTAATTTAGCTTTTGGCAGCCAAGATTTATTTTATGACTATTATTTAATCAAATATCTATTAAATAAATCATTAGATAAGATTATTAATGTTAGACACATTATTATAGGTTTATCATACTATAGCTTTGAATATGATATGTCACTATCTGCTATGAAAAATAAAACTGTATTATATTATCCTATAGTTGGGACAGCGCATCACTTTAAAAATATTAATAATGTTTTCGAAGAATATTCTTATAACGTAGCGTTAGCGCAAAATATTATAAAGAAGAACGAAAAGGGTGGTTATTTAATTAACTGGAATAAGTCTACTTCAAGTATTGTGGTAGATAGTGATGTAAAGGGGAGAAAACAGGCGGAATCTGATTCAAATAAGAATTACCCTAAGACTGTAAAAGAAAATAAACAAATATTTAAAGATTACTTACAGTTGCTTATAGAAAATAATATTAAGCCTATTGTAGTGGTTTTTCCTGCATCAAGATATTATACGAAATATTTCTCGAAGAGAATCGAAGATGAGTTTCATTCAATTATTAGTGAAGTTAAACAAGAATACAAATTCCAATACATAGATTATTTCCGCTCTGACCTTTTTAATGATGATGATTTTCAGGATGCATCTCATCTAAATCCAAGAGGTGCAGAGAAGTTTACTAAAATACTTAATGAAATTATAGAATGGTAAGGTACATAAAATGAACAAAGATCTAAATGTAGTTTTTCTGGGCGGTTCAATAACAGAGGGGGCTGGAGCCACAGTTTATGATAAATCTTATGCGGCGTTAGTATCTAATTATTTGAAAGAGCATTACTGTAACATAAATATAAATGTAAATATATATAATATGGGTGCATCAGGAACAGGTTCTGATTTTGGCTTGTTCAGATTGGAAAGAGACGTGCTAAGTAAACAACCGGATATTGTTTTTATAGAATTTGCCGTAAATGATAGGATAATGAACTCAAGCGATGTTTCGGTATATATGGAGGGAATGATAAGAGAACTGCTTAAATTAAAAGAAGTTCCTTACATCATATTATTAATAGCACCAACTATGATGAGTGATGCCTGTGGAGATGTACATAAGAAAATTGCTTATTATTATAACCTTCCCATAATTGACGTACAGGACTATATTTGGAGAGAAATAGGAAAGGATAAACTGGATTGGAGGGATATGGCTATAGATACCCTTCATCCTAATGACCTTGGGCATAGGTTGTACGGTGAGTATATAATAAGGAAGATAGAAGAAGAAAAACTGTTGGAAAAGAAAAATTATGTATTTAAGGAAAAACAGTTGACCGAGTTTCAATTTGTTGATCCTAAAATAAGAAGCTATGAAGAGGCAGTGTTTTACGGACATTGGAGAGAAGATAACTTCTATCTGAAAAATAGACTGGAAGTGTCAGCAATATCTGATTCTGTCGGGGACTGTGTTGAGTTTGTTTTCAAAGGAAGATTTATAGCAGTGACTACTTTGTTATCGAGAGATTGTGGTATTTTAGAAATTGAGCTTGATGGTATTAAAGGTTCTATTGATTTATATATGGATTCTGACAATTTTTTCTCTACGGCTATTAATAAGGCGAATTTATCATTTGAAGAGCATAGATTAATTTTAAGGGTTAGTGAAAGAAAAAATCCTAAAAGTTCAGGTAATAAAATTGTACTAGGTGGATTTTTAGTAGAGCAATAATGTCTGTGATTATTAATAGGAAGAAATTATTTTATTATTTTACTGCAATTCTTCCTTAAATGATCTCGGCATTATTTTTTTTATGTAAATATATTATAAAATTATTCGATAATAATAATAAATATGCGAAAAAAGCAGGATATGTGAACTTACACATCTACATAAGTAATAATGTAAAGGTGATGCTATGAATATTGTAATCAATGCCGATGGCGGTAGAAATATTGGAATGGGTCATATAATGAGAACCTTGGTACTGGCTAAAGAGCTTAGAAATCATAATCAAGTTTCCTATGTATGCAGACAAGACGAACAATTTGAGATGGGAAGAAAAAAAGTAGAAGAAGAAGGTTTTTATGTTTATAATAAATTAAGTACCGGAGGAGATGTATTAATTACTGATAGCTACGAGGTAAATGACAAATATTTTGAAGAGGTAAGAAAACATTATAACTATTTGATATATATAGATGATTTAAATCTGTTTTATCATAATGTAGATTTGTTAATAAATCAAAACATCAATGCAGAAGAACTAAATTATTCAGAAAAAAATCTTTTGCTAGGCGCCAGATACGTACTTTTAAGAGATGAATTTCGAAGCTGCGTAGTAAAGCCTGTAAAAGAGCAAGTAACGGATATATTGATAACTATGGGTGGAGCAGATCCACATAATTTTTCTGCACAATTGGTTTGTAATCTGATGAAGCTTGGTTATAATTTGCATGTAGTTGTTGGACCTGCGTTTTCCAATAAAGATACATTAAGTAGTTTTCAAGGGAAAAAGGTTAGACTTTATGAAAATGCAGATATGAAAGAACTCATGGAAAAATGTGATATTGCAGTTTCTGCCTGTGGATCTACCTTATATGAATTATGTGCTTGTGGTACCCCGTGTTACGGAGTCATATTAGCAGAGAATCAAAGAAAGTCCGCAGAAAAATTCCGAGAATTAGGAATCGTTACAAATATATATGACTATAGAAATATTGATTGGATTTTACTAGGTGAAGATGTGAATAACTTATGTAATAACTATGAGAAAAGGAAAGAAGTATCAAGGTCCATGCAAAGTATGGTTGACGGGAATGGAGCAAAGCGTATTGCAGATTATATAGAAACACATTTATCATGATACAGAAAGGATGATAAACATGAATATTTTAGTAACCGGCGGTGCAGGCTTTATAGGAAGATGGGTTGTAAAAGTTTTGCTTGAAGATGGGAATAGTGTTACCGTATTGGATAATCTGACTAATGGCAGTCTTGAAAATATACAGGAGTTTATAAATGAAAAAAACTTCAAGTTTGTAAAGGGTGATATTAAGGATAATAGTCTATTAGATGTATTATTTAAAGAAAGCTTTGATATAATATATCATTTAGCTGCATCAATAAATGTGCAGGATAGTATAGATGATCCTAATACGACCTTTCATAATGATACTGTAGGTACCTTCAACATCTTATTGAAGGCTAAGGAGCAGATGTTTGGAAAGAAAGGCAGGATGGAAGGAGATCATTGGATATTGGATTCCTCTGAGAAAACTCATGCTTGTAAAGTTGTATTTATGAGTACCTGCATGGTTTATGAAAAAAGCAATGAAAGCGGAATAGA
>JAEZDX010000065.1 GCA_023417975.1 Bacillota bacterium | reverse complement strand
GGTATGGGATTGAATATGTTTCAATATTATAGTTATCCTATAGAGACTGATGGTCAAAAAGATAAAACTTTAATTAGTGCATTGTCAAGTATAAGTGTTGACGAGTTTGTAGAGAGTAATGCAAAGGACTTGAAAAAGTACGGATTGGATCAACCTGCATTGCAAATTACTGCTAAAGACAGTAAAAACAAAGCTATAGATATACTTGTAGGCAAAAATAAGGATGACTCAACAGTTTACTTTAAGATGGGAAGTTCGGGAAATGTTTATACAGCAGCAAAAAGTCAATTTGATTCCTTCTTTAATGTTAAACCTTTTGATTTGTATGATAAATTTGCTTACTCTGTTAATATAGATTCGGTGGATAAGATAGAAATTAAAGCCCCGTCAGCTAATTATACTATGGAATTGTCTAGAGAAACAAAGAAGGCGGAGAACAAAGACGAGAAAGATACAGTGGTAACTACTTACAAGGTTAATTCAAACAATGTAGATGAAAGTAAGTTTAAACAGTTTTATCAGAATTTGATTGGTTTGAAGGTTGAAGCTGAGAAGGAAAAGGATGTGCCGGAGAAGCCGGAAGTTTCAATAATATACCATTTCAATACCGGAGCCGATAAAGTAGTAGCTGTTACGTTTACTCCATACAATGATGAGTTCTACTCAGTTTATATTAACGGAAAGTCTGAGTTTCTTATAAGTAAATCCAGAGTAAAAGATATGCTTGGTAGTATAAGTTTTTAGATAGCTATTGCATTCCGCTAATAATTTAATAATAAAATTTGAAATCACTATCCTCGTTAAGAAGATAGTGATTTTTTATGCATTAAAATATTAATCTACAGATAAGTAGAACCATCCAAAGGAATAAGTACCTGAATAGGCGGCTTGCCATTAAGAAGCCCAATAGCGTAAATAGTATAGATCTTATTGGGCAGTAAATGAATATTTGGAACAATGAGTAGAACTTTGTTTGTGCCAGCCTGTTTTGCCCGAATAGTATAATGACCTTGAGGCAGAGATAAATAATCGGTAGTTTGCTTGTATTTCACATCCTTAAACAAATTCTTGCCGTCAGGTAATGAAATATCCAAAGCCGGAGCATTTGGAGAAAGATGTGAAAATCTGACGGAGGTATAATTCTTAACTTGTGATACATGTGGTTCGTTAATTGGCAGCAGCGATATACTTTTTGAATCACCGATGGCTGCAACAGTATATATGTTACCTGCACTTAATTGAAGGGAGGTTTCAAGTAGAGCTTTATCTTTTTTGCCTGCAGGAAATATTTTGACATCGTATGAACCGGGCGAAGCTCTGAAATAGCTTGTAAAATTAGCATATCTAAGAGCCTTTGCTACCAAACTGCCATTAATGTAAATATCAACGGGAGGTGCAGTGGGAACAGCATGTAAAAGCCTATAATGAGCTGGAGGGGAAGGATTGACTTCAGGAGACCTAAAATGGTTTTGATAAGGACAATAATACAAAATTTTCACCCCTTTGGATTGTCTCGATGCTGAATTACAATATAGCTCAGAACGAAACAAATAAAAACTAATCACATTAACATAATATGATTGAATTTAATATTAGTTGACTGTAAAGGATCAAATAGTTTTTTACAGCACTTAAATACAAATAAGGTAGCACACTATTACATATGCCTTAATAGAATGATTAAGAGGTGGAATATTATGAAAACGGCAGAAGTTAATAAAACATTCAGGAAACTAATTGTAGGAGTAAATAAAGAAATACCTATAAGTGGAGCAAGGCATACAAAATATATTAATTTTGATAATGCCGCAACAACGCCTCCCTTCATATCTGTCCTTGATTCAGTAATAAATTTCTGTCCATGGTACTCTTCCATTCATCGAGGAATGGGGTATAAATCCAAGGTATCATCTAGGGTATATGAAGAAGCCAGAAATGAAATATTAAAATTCGTTGGAGCAGATGAAACTGTAAATACTGTAATTTTTGTAAAAAATGCAACAGAAGGATTAAATAAATTATCTTATAGAATTATAGAGGACAAAGAATGTGTTGTACTATCTACTTGGATGGAACATCATTCCAATGACCTTCCATGGAGGGATAAGTGCAAAGTTGATTATGTGGAAATAGACGAGCAAGGAAGGCTATCTATGGATGATTTGGAAGAAAAGCTTAGGAAATATAAAGGAAAAGTGAAAATTGTCACAGTAACAGGAGCATCTAATGTAACAGGATATGTAAATGATATATATAAGATAGCAAGACTTGCACATGAGCATGGAGCAAAAATAATCGTAGACGGAGCACAATTGGTACCCCATGTAAAGATTAATGTGAGATCCAATAATAGCTGTGAGCATATAGATTATCTTGTGTTTTCTGCCCATAAAATGTATGCGCCTTTTGGAACAGGTGTAATTATAGCACCAAAAGATAGCTTCAAATCAGGATCTCCGGAATATAAAGGCGGGGGAACAGTTAACGTAGTAACCCGAGAAAGTATTGATTGGGACGAACCTCCTTATAAAGAAGAAGCGGGAAGCCCAAATATAATTGGTGTAGTTGCGCTTGTAGCAGCAATAAAAGAACTGAATAAAATTGGTATGGACAGGGTTCAGAAAAATGAAAAGCAACTAATGAACTATGCATTGCAAAGATTGAAACAACTTCCATTTTTGAAATTATACGGATGTGATGATGGATGCGTAGAAAGGGTGGGGATAATACCCTTTGTAGCAAATGGGATACCTCACGCAGAGATTGCAAAAGCATTATCCGAAGATAGTGGTATAGGAGTAAGAAACGGCTGCTTTTGTGCTCAGCCTTATGTTCAGAGATTATTAAAGCTTACCCCTGACGAGATAAAATATTACAGATATTTACCGGATCATAAGAAGCCTGGTATGGTGAGAGTAAGTTTTGGTATATACAATACTGTAGATGAAGTTGATATACTAGTAAGAGAATTAAAAAAAATAATAAAAAACAACTAATATAAGTGAATATTCGGCTATTTAAAGATATATATAAGTACAATGTCAAATATAAAGGGCACAGATAAATAAATTCTGTGC
>JAEZDX010000450.1 GCA_023417975.1 Bacillota bacterium | reverse complement strand
GTAAAGTCAATTGATTTTTTTCAAGAATATTCGCTTCCACTAAATGAGTATTCTGAAACCAATGTAAAGGCTATTTTGGGAAATGAATATTCTGACAGTGAAACAATAATAGGAATTATTGATGGCGGAATAAGTGATGATAATGCATATTTGAAGCCGTATATTGTAGCTCGCGAAAAGTATGTGAATGAAAATTATCAAAATCCGAGCCATGCGACATTTATTGCATCTACTATACAATACGGCAACAAATTAAATGGAATCATTACAACCAGCCCCAAAAGATTTAAGTTTGTTGATATAATCGCTATACCTAATAGTGATCCTGATTTTGGCCCCACAGATACCATCGGTGAAGAAGAACTAATGGAAATCATGGAAGAAGTGATGAAGAAATATTCTCCTAAGGTTAAGGTATGGAATCTATCTCTTGGAATTGAGAGCAAGATTTGCAAAGGTTCTATGTCTGATTTAGGCACTTTCTTAGATTATATTCAGGATACATATCAAGTCCAGATATGTGTCTCAAGTGGTAACCTGAATTCTATTCCCCTTAGAGAATGGCCTGCTCAGTCAGATATGGGAGAACGAGATAGAATTATTTCGCCTGCAGATTCTGTTAGGGCCATCACAGTAGGCTCTCTGGCTCTTTACGATTCTGAAAATTCAATCGTTAAAGCGAATGAACCTTCACCCTTTAGCAGACGAGGCCCTGGCGCAAATTACATAGTTAAGCCAGATGTAGTTGACTATGGTGGAAATTTTACGAGAGATTTTCGTATTGGTGGACTTGGTGTAAAGGGATTAGACATCAAAGGGAATATAATCGAAGGAAATGGTACAAGCTATTCTGATCCGAGAGTGGTTCAAAAGCTTGCCTCGGTCTATGACGAAATGGTTGAAAAAGATCTTTTGTTAGCAAAAGCAATGATTATTCATTCTGCAAGAATGCAATCACGTGAACTTTTGGAGCAAAACCAAGATAATATTAAGTACTATGGCTTTGGTATGCCCGCTGTTAACGTACAAGATATTTTACAATGTAGTGAGGATGAGGTGACTCTTGTATTTCGCCAAAAAGTTCCTCAGGGATCTCATCTTGAAATGTTTAATTTTCCCTATCCAAATTCATTAATCCGAAATGGAAAATGCTATGGTGAAATTGGAATGACTCTTGCTTATAATCCCATTCTCGATGACCGCTATGGCAGAGAGTACTGCAGGACTAATATTGATGTAAGCTTTGGCACTTACAAATATGATTCGAATTCCGGAAAGACCGATTTTTCTGGAGAGGTTCCTCTTGAATGTTCATGGGATGAAAAATTTGAAAAAGCCAGAGTTGAAAACGGATTTAAATGGAGTCCGATTAAATCTTATTACAGAAAAATAAGTAGAGGCATTCAACTTGGAGATGGATGGAAAATTCGTATTGATATGAACCCAAGAAACGGGTTAAATGTTCTGTCCCAAGAATTTGTTTTGATTATAACCATAAAAGATCCTACAGGACATGATATTTATTCAGAAGTAGTAAATGGTCTTAGAACAAGAGGATATGTCACCAATAACCTTGAAACTAGACAGCAAGTCCGTCAGAGACAATAACATTTCAACCCTATTTCGAGCAAACACTTTGCATCTAAATTGAGCAAATGACACAAATGGACCTTATACGAACACCTATTATTTCAAGGGCGGATTTGCCGTTACGGTGTGGATGTAAGGTCAAAAAAGAAAAGCAGCAGTTAAGGTAGAAATGCCCTTAGCTGCTGTTTTTTATATATTGATACTGTGGAAAAATGGTGATATGCTTAAAGTCAGAGCTTAAAAATGTTTATTACAATTCAGGAGGAAATAAAATGTCCGAACAAAACATTTGCCCTGTTTGCAGTACGTCTGCCTTAGAATCAATACAAATGGATCCAGTTAGCCATTTTTTTGAATGTCCGGTTTGTGGAAGGTTTGAATATTTTCCTGTGTTTGCTGAATTAAACAGATTCAATTTGAATCATTTAGGAGCATATTTGGCATATAATGGATTTATCCAAAATGGTCAAGAATATAGATATTTTACAACAATGAGTAAAGAGAGATGTGATGAATATAGAAAGGATTTTGAAAACGGTGACATAACACATGGGCATCCAGTTCATTTGTCAGTAGAAAATGTTGAGAATTGGTATCCAAAAACATTTTCCGATAAAATAGATCAAACATTGTTATATATGAATAGTCATACTAAGCATATGGGAGAAAATATAAAGTTGGAAAAGGAAAATATGCTCAGTCGTTTTTTTGTTGATAGATATAATTATGAAGATGGGACCCCAATAAAGAGGACAGATGATGCTATAAAATCGCAACTGGCTTTTTTATTTAATTATCTGCTTAGTGAAAGCTTAATAATTTCTACTGAGCCTTGGAATGGTTTAATCTTCGATAGAGAAATCACCTTGGCCCCGAAGGGTTATGCTAGAGTAGATGAGTTACAGAAGAAATTGTCAAGTGGAAAAAGCGTATTAGTTGCTATGAAGTTTGGCGATGATACAAAACAGTTAAGAGAATCTATACGTCAGGGAATAACTGATGCTGGTTATGTTGCAATCTTTATTGATGAAGTGCAGCATAATGATTTTATTACCCCTGAATTACTTAAATACATAAAAGACAGTAAATTTGTTGTAGTAGATTTGTCAGATCAAAATAATGGTGCTTATCTTGAAGAAGGATATGCAATGGGGTTAGGTAAGCCGGTCATCCAGTTATGTAAGAAGGGTGTAGAACTACATTTCGACGTAGCGCAAAAAAACACAATCATGTGGGAGACAGAAAGCGATATAGCGAATAGGTTAAAAAATAGAATTATTGCTACAATTGATTGATTCTATTAAAAAAACAGCAGTTAAGGTAGAAACGCCTTTTGTATGGCTAAGGGTTTATATCTGTCTGCACATTAGACTTAACTTTAGCCATATAGTTGTCTATAATCACTTTATTCGAAGGTGATATATTAGAATTGGTGTAACATTGGCAAACAATGTAAAGCGTTTTCAAAATATATTGTATGCTATATTTTCCTTGAATCAGGGACATCCTTTTCTGATAATAGAGTATAAAATCTGTGAGGCCGTTACTTAGTTGCAAAATCTTGCTTATATATTGATTTACATTTTCAGAAGAATCCTCTGGAGTAATCTTTTTGTATGTTTCCAATATGCTCTTATATATGGTCGTTAGCCAATTTACCGTAGATTGACCGATAGCGTTTTTTTCAACTTCATATTTGATTTCATCGGGATTTAAATTTGATAAAAATATTTCTTCCTTTAGGTTTTCATAAAAATGCTGATCAAAATACGATAAAGAAATAATCAATGTAATTAAGCATAAAAGAATTATTAGGTTTATAAGTATAGAACTTGTTACTATTTCACATGTAGTAGAAGGGATATAAGAATAGTGAACAATGAAGTAAGCCAACAATATCCAGATTGTCCCATTAAATAGGGCGATTCCATTTCTATGACTTCCCAGAAAAAGGCACACCTTATCAGATGAAGATTTTTTTTTCATAAAATATATTGGTTCTATCGGAACGTTTTGAATTAACATTTTATTAATTAATGTTATAAACCCGATTACCATAAGTGCTAATATAATATTATGATGTAATGATTTTATTTTCTCTACTTCTGAAAAAAATGCGAGACATAAAGCAATAATAACAATTGCTTTAAGGAATAACCTACCGATTCCTCGTTTGCTTGTTATACTTCTCTCATTGATATTTGTATTTATATAATAAAAGTTTATAATATCTTCTGCCTGAACAATAATGCATATAAGCCATGCTGAGATATCGATTGTTAATGTTGTAAGTGATATTGTATTTTGTTGAGTCTGTTGAATTTGAAATAGACATGTAATTAGTTTATTACTTAGAGTAGCTAAACATACAAGCAATATCCATATAGTTATCCCATATCTATTTCGTTTACTCTCTTCTAATTTTATTTCGGATTCTATGAAAATTTTCCATTCATCAACACTATGTAAAGCCGGTTGCTGAATATCCTCAATGTCTGCTTCTTTCATCATCATCACCCTATATGAAATAATAACACAGTTTTTGGCAACATGTAATATTTACTTATGATTTTATTTATCTTGTTCATCGAGATTTAGGAATGTCCAGTGTCAACAAAATTAAGATGACCAGATTTGTTGCAATCAAACGGAAAAAGCGGCAGTTAAGGTAGAAATGCCTTAATTGCTGCTTTTGTTTATCTGTCCTTGCTATTCTCCTCCTCCCATTCCGTAAGCGTCAAACTGAATGGTACCTTGACAGCAAACAGCCGAAAGGCCCCGACTTGAAGAAGCAGAAGTCGGGGTGAAAGTTCA
>JAEZDX010000419.1 GCA_023417975.1 Bacillota bacterium | reverse complement strand
ATATTAAAGAGGTGATTGGAAATGGAATATACGAGACAGGATGAAAAAACCGGAACTATTTATTCTTATACTTTTATATCTAGTGATAAAGCTATTTTTAAACGGATAGAAGGTAAGACTATAGTTTTTCAATCTACTGTAAAAGTTAGGGAATCGGACCTTTTAAGGCAAGACTATAAGGCTGTACCATAGTTCCCTGTTTTTTTGCCAAGCAGTACCTTGTCTTAGCAAGGAGATGACTTCCTTGCTAAGTTTTCGCAAAGTGATTAAGAAGAGTACACATAAATAAAGCTCCAATCACTTAAAATGATTGGAGCTTTAACGCTGACCGTTTAACCATTTATAGGGTTCCAAGTTCAACTATTAACTTATACATGGTCAAAAATTGTTGAAGATTCAGTATTTTGAAACATGTATAAGTTAAGTTTCATTAAAGGAACCCTACAATTAACTAAAATTCAAAATCTATTGTACCATTTTCGGTTAATTCAAATGGACCGGGTGTTAAATTTGCATCAGGTCTCTTTGCTCCGAAAAAGTCGGAGTCAAAACGATATGGAGTGCTGTCCGGATTTTCATACTTCATATCGGCGTGATAAGTCTTGCCAAGCAGGTCGGTGGTAATGAGCATTGCAGAGGCTCCGCGAAGCAATTCCGGCTCATTAATCTGAACTTTCACCTTGCCCTGTGCAGGATTAAGTTCCACTTTAATGGCCTTCTGTGCATATATCTTCGCATTGGCTTCATGACTACCGGGAACCGCACTGTTGAGGTATAAGTTTCCGCCAATAGCTACGGGAAGAACTGCATTTCCTATAAAGAAATCCTTTGCGGCATCACCAAGTTCAATAAGCTCCTCTTTGGTATATTCCCACCATTTCTTATCTTTTGCATCAGGATGCTTATCGTAGCCGCCAAGTCCTACAGGATGAAGATAGCAAATTGAATTGTCCGGAACACCATCCATGACAGCCTTGCCGTCATCTCCAACTTTATCCCTAGGTTTAAGCGGAAGATGCTCAAAAAAGGTTATTGGCACAGGTTCCGTAGTAGCATCATTATCACCCAAGAAGATATTGTTGTAGTACCTGTCATCGCCTCCGGTGATATTGGAGTAGCCTGCCATTGCCGTTTCGTGAGGGAAGTGGTATGGCGTAGTACGGGTAATCTCGGAACGAACTACAAATCTGCCGGCAAATAAGTTATGGACAAAGGCTCCGCCCTGTGACATATTTCTGAAATTCATCGGAGAGAGGAACATATTATGGTCAGCCATATACGGACCATGGCAAACCTCAACAAAGAAGTCCTCGGAAATATTGTCAAAGAATACATTGCGGCTTATGCGCGTACCTTGCGCCTGCCAGTCGAGCCAAATTCCACGGTAACAGCTATAGATTATATTTTCACTAATTTGAGTATCCAAAGAAGCATGTAGCTTGATTCCTGCTACTTCTGCACCATGTCGCAGTCGCTTGTGGTGAATATTGTAAATACGGTTTTGATAAATGCGGCTGAAGGCTCCGCCCATATGTCCAACAACGCCTGCCTGTTCACAATCATGGATAACATTGCCACGAACGATGTGACTGCCCACTGTATCCTTATGCCAGCCAGAGTGTAAAGCTTGTAAAATAACCTCCTGCTCACGTTGAGTACCGCCTTTAATATGCTTATCCATACATTTAGCGTGACCTGTACCTATCTCAGTACCTAGGCTGACACCAACACTTTTGGATTCGCTGATAATATTGTTTTCAATAACCCAACCTTTGCTCCAGTGAGGTCCGATCAAACCTTCCTGATAGTCAGTTGGAGGTGCCCATTGAGGGGATGCTTGACGCAGTGTGAAGCCACTTACGGTTATGTAATTAAGTCCCGGTTTCTGCGGCCAAAAGCAATAAGGACGCACATTAATTTCTACATTTTCTTTGCGAGGATCTTTTCCGCCAAAATTGGCCCAGATTTTTGTTGTAGCAGAACCAACTTCGGAATGCCATTTTAGCAGTGAGTCCTGGGCATATTTGGCTTCGGGCCAAACTTCCGGCTTATGTACCTTATCAACACTATCGCATTCATAAAGAGATTTGGAGTCTAAATATACATCACCGAGATGAACCGTTAAAGCTCCGTCAAACAGCCAGTCTCCACTTAATTCCACTTCAAAGGGATTGCGAAGGTTAAATATGGAATTGGGTACTTCTGTGCTCCAAACATTGTCTCCTTCAGCCTTCCAGTCCGAAATACGGTCAGCACCTGTAATGACTACTTCTCCGTCTCCAGCAGATTTATATACTATTCTATGATCTTCTGTTCCTCCATTAGCCGGGTTAACCCATTCCCTGTATACTCCGGCATGAACAGTAACCGTATCACCGGCCATGGCAAGAGCCGCAGCCCGTGATATTGTACGAAAGGGTTCATCAGCGCTTCCTTTTGCTTGATCATTCCCTTGTATTGAAACATGATATTCCATAAAACCTCTCCTTCTTCCTACCTTATAATAGTTGTAAGAATTCCTTACAAACTGACGGCAGGCTATGTATATAATTATTGTTGTAGTAAACTATAATATAGTTTGCTTATTAATAGTGATTAATTTTACATGCCGTCATTTTCTGAAACCTTTACATATAGAGTCTGGCTCCACATGACAGCTAGAAATATTATATAAAAGATCCATGTTAATTGCAATGTTGGTATTAAAGTACTTTAATTTCAGTGTACAAATTAATAAAAAGGAGTTAAATGGTTAATTTGCAGAAAAGGTGGTAAAAAGTCATATGGCATATTATGAATTTTCACCTGAAGCTCTATTAAAATATGATTATATATATATGTTATAAAATTGTATGAAGCTGAAACTTATATTATAATTTTATCAAGAATGCACATTTAGGTAATACATTGACTTTGAGAAAAGCTAATAATGAAGCTTAGTAATCGATCATTTCTATTTCCAATGCAATGTGCATATAGGGAGAGCAAAACAAAATTAATGATAAAACAGGGATGTGGAGTATATGAACATTATGAAGAAATACTGCTTAATATTGCTCATTCTTTTAGCAATTATTTTAGAAGGCTGTAAGAGTCAAGCCATAGAATTAAAAAAAGATAATAAAATAAAATCCGGAAAGGACATAGTCTTTTATACTGCCACTGACCTTCACTTTTTATCAAAAAGCCTCACGGATAATGGAGAAGCCTTTAATAAATTTATACATTCAGGGGATGGAAAGGCGTTAACATATATGGATGAAATTATAGACGCTTTTACTTCTACTATCAAAAAAGCAAAACCGGAGGTGCTCATTATAAGCGGAGACCTTACAAACAATGGAGAAAAACAAAGTCATCTTGATTTAGCTAAAAAGCTTAAAGCTATAGAGGAAGGCGGTACTGATGTATATGTAATTCCGGGAAATCATGATATTTTAAATCCTTATGCACGAGGGTTTAAAGGGAATAAACAGTACGCCGCAGATGATATAAACTATAAAGACTTCAGTAAAATCTATGCCGACTTTGGCTATGGCGAGGCAATATCAAAAGATGAGCACTCATTAAGCTATCTTGCAGCACCCTCCGAGGATTTATGGCTTTTAATGCTTGATACTAGTAAATACAAGGATAATATTAAGCTAGGTTTTCCCCAGCTGGAAGGTGAGCTTTCCGAGGACACGCTGAATTGGATAAAAAAATGCAATGCCTTGGCTAAAGAGAAGGGGGCAAATATAATAACAGTAATGCATCACAATATTGTTGACCATAGTGAAGTTATTCGGAAGGGCTTTACTTTGAATAACAATGAGGAAGTACTTAGAGTTTTAAAGGAAAATAATTTAAAGCTTGTGCTTAGCGGACACATTCATATTCAAGATATTTGTTCCGATAATACAGGTACATCCTCCACATATGATATAGCTACAAATGCATTAGCCGTATATCCACATCAATACGGAATAATTAAGTATACTTCGCTAGATAAAAGCATTGATTACAGCACTGCAAAGGTAGATGTAGAAGGCTGGGCAAAGGATAACGGCATAACCGATGAGAACCTTAATAACTTTAATAAATATTCAGAAGACTATTTTGGCCAGTTTGCTTATGATATGGTGTCCAAAGAGTTTGAAAAAGCTTCAAATTACTCGCAAAAGGAAATAAGGTTAATGGCTGAAACTATGAGAACACTAAATCTAAGATATTTTGCAGGCACTGAAGATTTAAATTCCAAGGATATAGTAGATTCGGAAGGGTTTAAGCTGTGGCTCAATTCACCTGAAAGCTTCCTAAAAGGTTATGTTCAGAGCATAGCCAGCGATAAGAATATGGATGATAATAGTTTACATATAAAAATTGGTGACTAATTACTTTTCATAATTAAATAGCAAAACATTGACCAGTGACAACCTGTCATTTATAATAATACATATAAGTGACAGGTTGTCACTGGTTTTGCTATATGCTTATGTGAGAAAAGTTTGTACGAAGGAGGGGCACTATGCCAAAAGATTTGTTCTTTGCATTATCGCAGGAAAAGCAATCAAGAATTATTGAAGCTGCTATTGAAGAATTTTCAAAAGTAATATATCATGATGCTTCAATAAATCAAATAATTAAAAACGCAGAAATATCACGGGGGAGCTTTTATCAATACTTTGAGGATAAAGAGGATTTGTTTTTTTATATAATAGAAACTATAATTCAAGCTGCTGTAAATTCCGGTACTATGGATAATGTCAAAACAATGCCTAATTCTATAATAGCAGCAAGCAGAGAATTATTAATTTTTAATCTGAAGCTATTAGCTGATGAACATTATAATGGGCTCTTCAAAAATCTGTATCTTAGCATGAATCAGCAATTGCAGCAAAAATTTAAGAGTATCATCAACAAAACGAAAATGGACGTATTGAAAACAAAATTTAATATATATGCTGCAGATTCAGAAATTGACAGCAGATATGTACAAGAACTAATGAATATCCTAGAGTTGATTAACAGAGATCTTTTGACTATGAAAATAGTCAATAATATGGATGATGCCAGTATTTTGGAAATATACGACTTTAGGATTGAAGTACTATGCAAGCTGAGTTTTTAGTATTTACCAAATTACTTCAGGATAAAAACTATTGAAAGGAAGATGGAAAGTGAAGGATATTATTAATAGTGTATTTCCAAAGACTGCAGATAACAATTATGGAGGAAGCAAAATTTCATTATGGGTGTTTACTATTTTAGCTGTTGAAAGTACAGTCAGAAGTCTCATTCATTTTTTTGCACCGGATGGAGGGGCGGGAAGCATAGCCGGCTTGGATTTGTCAAAAAGTGGGGAGAACATTATTTTTGCCTTTGGATTATGGGGACTTTCTCAGTTGATCTATGCTTTTATTCAGTTGTTGGTAGCATTCAGATATAGGACATTCATACCATTATTTTATTTGATTTTATTTTTTGAAACCATTGGAAGAATGACAGTTGGGCGAATGAAACCTCCTATTTTGCTGCACGGTACTCCTCCGGGAGGAATTGCAAATTACATTATATTGCCTTTAACTGTTATTATGTTTATTTTGAGTTTGAATTTGAATGTAAAAAGCTTTAGATAGTATTTTCTATTAAACATATATGAAACGAGGAGCAAAATTTGATATGATTAAAATTAAAAAGTTCTATTTAGCTATTCTTAGTACAGTTGCTTTCATCCTTTCGTTATTTTTGCTGGTGCAAATTTTTTTATTTGGCAGAATAATTCATGGCGCAAAGGATCAGGAGCTTATTATTAATAAGCCCTATGCAGTAAG
>JAEZDX010000395.1 GCA_023417975.1 Bacillota bacterium | reverse complement strand
TGTCCAATCTCTAATGGTGATGTTATATTTGAACTCTTGCCGCTGAGTGTGCTTTTAGTGGAAGAATCTTTTTTTGTATCGTCACTCTTCTTTGTGTCATTTTCGGAATTAGTGTTTTCCTTATTTTTATCATCCTTAGTATTTGTAGAGGTTTGTTCTGTTTGAGAATTATTATTGTTTTTTGGCTCGCTCTTACTGCCGCAAGCAAGAAAGCTTACAGATAGTACTGCTGCAAATGCCATTAGCAATATTTTCTTTTTCATGTTAACCCTTCTTTCGTTAAAAAAATGTAAAATAATTATGTTGTACTAAAATGTTAACATAAAATTGAATTAAGTTAAAGTACTGTTTAAAAAGTAACCGATTACTTGGTTCGTCATAAGTCACATAATCTTTATTAATAATATAATTTAAATTGACATATTCCAAGCGGATTAGTAATATATGATATATAGCTTATTTCAGGAGGGATGAAAATGAAGAAGATATCAAGCTTTACTGTTAATCACTTAAACCTATTAACAGGAGTGTATGTCTCTCGTAAAGACTATTTGCAAAGTGATACGTTAACTACCTTTGATTTGAGATTTACAAAGCCAAACGATGAGCCGGTTATGGATACCGGAGCAATTCATGCTATAGAGCATTTAGGTGCAACTTTTCTTAGAAATGATGAGGAGTGGGCAAGTAAAATAATTTATTTTGGTCCTATGGGCTGCAGAACCGGCTTTTATTTGATTTTGTCCGGAGATTTGGAGTCAAAGCAAATTATTGATTTGCTGCATAGAATGATACAGTTCGTAATCGGATATGAGGGTGAAATACCTGGTGCAAGTGCAAAGGATTGTGGCAACTATATAGATATGAATTTACCTATGGCAAAGTTCTATGCTAAAAAATATTTGAATGAAGTGTTGTTAAACATTTCAGAGGATAGAATTAACTATCCTGTGGATTAATTTTATAAGTTTATATAGGGATGTGGCCCATAAGCCTCATCTCTTTTTTGATTTGCAATTATATGTAAAAATAGTTAAAATATATTATATAAACAATTACAATTAAGGAGGTATACAAATGGAAAATAACAAAGCATGCAGCAATTGTGGGTCAACCCACAGTAAACAAGGTAAAATATCTGGAATAGCCAGTCTTCAGTCTTTGGATTCGAAGATAGGCTTAGGTGGATCGGAAATTATAGTTGAGTTCTGCAGTAATTGCGGTGAAGTTATTAGTATGAAAGTGAAGAATCCGTCTGCAATAAAATAAAGCTGTGTTAGTTTAAACATTATACATATATAAAGGGTTCAAAAGGTAAAGGTTCAAGAAGTTGAGCCTTTTTCTTTTTGTGAAAAGTTAATTCGGCCTCATAAAATTTGATATGTAATACGGTTATTACATACAGCGCTTCATTCGTTACTTACAATAGCATAATGAGGTACTTTCATTAAATATATCGGTAGATATATTACATTAATGCGGATTAAAAGATGAATGGCTATATAATTGTATTGGGTGATGGAAATGAGTAGAAAAGTAAGAAGTGAAGCAGCATTTACGGAAGTGTTGGCGGAGAGAATTACTGTAAAGGTAAACAAGCGTATGAAAAAGGATGGATTGGAACTGATGAAAATGAAACTAGGCTTTGAGGTGCTTTTTATAAACTTATCCAAGTTCGCACTTGTTTTTGCAGTTGCCGCCGTAGTTGACTTGTTAAAGCAGACAGTATTTATGTGTTTGGTGTTTGCAAGCATAAGAAGAAGTTCTTTTGGCCTTCATGCAAAAAGCAGCTTGGTATGTACGGTAACTTCACTAACAATGTTTGTTTTTGGGAGTTATGTTGCGCAGTACATAAGAGTAGATAACTATATTGTAGTTGTATTATTTTCTGTAATAAACGTATTTCTGTACTTATACTCACCTGCAGATACGGAAAATCATCCTTTACTCAGTCAAAGGCTGAGGAAAAAGCTAAAAAGAGACTCAGTAGTGACTGGTATGGTATTGATGCTGTTAGCTTTGGTAATTCAAAGCCAGCCGATAAAAGTAATGATTATTCTGGCTGCTAGCTATGAAACAGTTGGTATTTTACCAATAACTTATAAATTATTAAATAGGAGGTATAAAAATTATGAGAAGTTTGAAAGAACAAGTTGTTAGTATGGGTGAAAGAATGGGCGGAAAATTGGTGGACGGATTAGGAGAGGCTTCAATTAAACTTGGAGAACAGACACGTGGAAAATGCATGTTGATATCATTCTACGAACCTAAAATTTCAATGGATTTATTACAAGAACATAAGGAACAGTAAATTATTGGGGTGCTGAGTAAATATGTCAAGAACTTGGCACATAGTGAGAAACTTACATAGAGCAGCTTTAATTGACAAGTCATAATAATAGTAGAAATTCGATTCGGTGAATTTCTACTATTATATTTTTAAAGGGAATTACTACAATATGTATTTAAATGGTATATTATGCTATAATATAATAAATTCCAACAAAAGGAGAAAGTAGTATATTATGATGAAATATATCATGGAATTTGGATCAATAGTGATACTGTATATTGCAGTAATAAACTTAAACGCATTTAGATTTAAAGCAAAAGATATAATCTTAATGATTGTTTCGGCTGAACTACTAACAGCCATGCTTCTTAATACAAATGAATTTATAACGGTAATTCCAATGATAATTATTCCAGCTATCTTTATTTATAAAAACAGCAAAAATGCAGTGAGAAGCGTTTCTATACCAATAATTTCACTAATAATTACTGTACTGACGGATTATATTGTGAGCAATATTTCACTTTCATTTTTTGGAATTAATCCTGATTTGGCAAGAACGAATATAAAGCTTTATTGGTTTATGTTTCTCATCATGCTTGTATTTGTTTTTCTTATAACCAGATTTCTTGGTCTGCTGCTAAATAAAAAGTTTAACATTGCTGCAGTGGAATTTAAGGGAAAATTTGGAGCGTTAATTGTATTGAGCATGCTCCTAACTATAATTATTTTTTATACTAACATAATTTTCGAATCTGATCGGAAGATTGGAAGCGACATCATAAGAATAAACGGGTTCCTGTTTTTTTCATATTTCATACTGCTTAAGATAATTATCTACATATTGATTAACGGTATTACCAAGGAAATGCAATTAAGAAATAAGCAGCTTCAATTTGAAAGTCTTCAGGAATATACTGCAAATTTGGAAAAGCTTTATTCTGATGTGAGAGCTTTTAGGCATGATTATATAAATATACTTTCTTCAATGATCGGATACATACAAAATAGTGATATTGAAGGATTGCAAAAGCACTTTAATGAGAAAATAATACCTTTAAGTAAGGGAATGGAAAGCAATAATTTTAAAATAGGACTGCTGAAAAATATAAAAATTCCTGAGGTAAAAGGCATATTTTCTTCAAAGCTTATTAGAGCTCAAGAATTAGGAATTGATACGTCCATTGAAATAGTTGAACCTATTGAAAATATATCTATGGATATTATCGATTTAAGCCGGTGTGTAGGTATACTCCTTGATAATGCAATCGAAGCAGCAGAAAAATGTGACAAGCCATCAATGAAGGTAGCCTTAATTAATAAAGATAGATCTGTACTTATAATAATTATAAACAGCTGTTCTGAGGAAATACCAATATTCAAGATTTATCAAAAAGGATTTTCAACAAAGGGCCTGAACAGAGGACTGGGTTTAAGTAATTTAAAGCAAATTATAGGGAAGTACACAAATGTGTCATTGGATACTTCAATAGAAAATGGAGAGTTTAAGCAATTTATTGAAATTGCAAGTATTTAGGAAATGAGGAGGCCAAATGCTTAAAATATTTGTATGTGAGGACAATAAAGAGCAAAGGGATAGATTTGCCAAGATAATAAAAGATGTCATTATTATTGAAAATTTTGATATGGAGTTAGCTCTGGCAGCAGATAAACCTGAAGAGATTGTAGCTTATATTAGTGAAAATACAGTATCGGGATTATATTTCTTGGATATAGACTTGAAGGCAGCTATAAACGGAATAGAGTTAGCCGCCCAAATAAGAAAATATGATCCACGAGGCTTTATTGTATTTGTAACTACCCATGCGGAGATGAGTTATTTGACCTTTATGTATAAGGTAGAGGCAATGGATTATATTATAAAAGATAATTATAGTAATATAAAAGAAAGAATTCATCAGTGCATTACGGACGCGCACACAAAATATACTGCAAAAACCACTGACCTTCAGAAAATCTTCAGCCTTAAGACAGAAGATAAGATTATTAATATTGAATACAATAAAATATTATTTTTTGAAACTTCACCTACAATACATAAGATAATTGTTCATGCAGTAGACAGGCAGATAGAGTTTTATGCGAAGATGAAGGATATTGAAGAGAAACTTGATGAAAGATTTTACAGGTGTCATAAATCGTATATAGTAAATAAGGATAATATTAAAGAAATAGACATAAGCAACAGATGCATTTATATGATAAATGGAGAAGAATGTTTAATATCAACAAGGTAGTTAAAAGGATTGACAGAGTAGCAGAAGCTCTTCATGCACTAAAGTGTGTGAAGAG
>JAEZDX010000335.1 GCA_023417975.1 Bacillota bacterium | reverse complement strand
TGCTATAACAATATTCATTTATCTTTTTAAGCTTCCACTGTATCTTCCTGTACCGCCGCTTACATTAACAACATTAAAGCCCTTTTCCTTTAGTACGCCGCATACCTTTGAACTTCTGGCACCGGACTGACAAATTACATGATATTACTTTGATTTGTCAAGCAGCTTATCTGCCTCTGCTATTATCTCGTTTACCGGAATATTTTTAGCCGTCGGCAAATGGCCGCTTTTATATTCATAGGGTTCCCTCACATCAATGAGGTTTATCTTTCCAAACAATTCATCTAGTTCATTTACATCTACAGAATTAACACTACTCTTAAATAGAAAATCAAACATAGTTATTCCTCCATTCTATTATCGTAATATAAGCAACTTCTTATATACTTATACTATTACCATATTTTGAATTTGTCAATACCATATTATTAAAATTATTGATCAGAATATCTTAACTTTATTTTTATTTAAGTGTTCTTGAAATATACCCTTCTACTATTCTTCATGTTAAAATACTCTTTAAATAGAAAACTCCGGACAATCCGGAGCTTTTACTCTGACAAACCGCAATTATAAATTTCGTAAGGCCAATACTTAATTTCACCAAGATTAAACGCGCTTTTTAGCCTATACTCATTAATAGTTGAAAATGTATCTTAAATCATTTTTGAGACCTTGTTACATATTCCCAAATACGCAATCAATATCGTCAGTAATCGTAATGTCTATTAAACCATCTTCTTTCATTTTATTTAATATACTCATAGCGTCTATATGACTTAAAGGCTTTCTGTAGGGTCTTTCTTCTGTCAATGCCTCATAAATATCAAGACAAGCAATAAGTCTTGAGTTAAAATCAAGCTCTTCAATAGTCTTGCCTATAGGATAACCTTGTCCATTTAATTTCTCATGGTGGTTTGAAGCCCATTCCGTAATATCCTCAAAACCTTTAATCTCCTGTAGTGCAATTCTAGTATAGTAAGAATGTTTTTTTACAATTTCAAATTCCCTATTGGTGAGTTTATTAGGGCTATCCAATATACTGTTCGGCACTGCCAATTTCCCTATATCATGTAGGTTTGCGGCAATTATCAATTTCATTTTGTTCTCATGGTCCATGCTGTAATAGTCAGCCATAACAGCGGCTTTGCATGATAAATCCTTTGAATGTCTCCGAGTATATTGTGATTTCGAGTCAATTATTTTTGAAAACACATCTGTAATTTCTTTAACTTCTTCTATAGGTATTTCCACACTATATTCAGGTGTAACACCTTTAATTGCATTATCTATGTAATTATCCTTCAAGCATTTCCAGTAATATTCATCTTTTGCTATACTACAAAATGCATCAACTGTTATAGGTGAAAACATTAAACCCTTCTGGCTCTCAACAAAGTCTATAGCTTTGCTTTGCATATTCATATCTCCAGTTTCCATGTTAAAGTTGACTTCTAGAGAATCGGCCAAGAATATTATTTGAGATATTAAAGGAATATCATTTCCATTAATATTAAATAACCCCTTTCCATCATATCTTTCATGATGATATTTGATAACACCACTTACATGCGTTAAAAAAGGATATGCCTTTATATTCTCCTCTCCTATTATACAGTGTTCTTTTATACGCTCAATGCTTTTTGCATTTGAAAATCCATCTGATGAAAACTTGTCATGCAAACTCTTTTCACTTACACCGTTATCATGCAAAATTGCTAGTGCTGCGATATCATGTAGTTTTTCATTGTTTAAACCCAGCTCTTTAGCAATCATTAGTGATGTATAGGCTGTCCTCTTTCCATGGTTCGAGGTAACACCTAATATATCCATCTCTACGAAATCCAATGTAAAAGAAATAGCTCGCAGAAATTCATTTAAATTAAACAGCATTTTATCCCCCACTTATCATATCCTTTAATTTCAAATACCTTTACTATATTTTCTGCGGTATAAAGCAATTGTTAATGTTAGAAAAAAGGGCTTCAACAACCCTTTTTTAGATTTTAGCATATTCCATTACCTTTACGGAAGCTGATATTCTTTGAATAAATAACTGATTTCACAACTTTCACTTATATTCTCTCGCCCTGTATTACGTAAAGTATTTATTAACCAAATTGCCATACACTGTGGCTGAGGTTTCCATACTTGTAGCTGCGCTGTAATAAACTTGCTGTTCGAGCATCATCTGCTGCTCCCATTGCATAGAATAAGGGAATAAAGTGCTCCACACCATATGGCGGCACCGCAAGTTTAGCGGAAGGTCCTAAAGAGTGGTATTTAAAGAGTGCTGTAAGGTCCCAATTTCTAAGACAACCTGCCAGCCATTCATCAAAGTTAAGTGCCCAATCATCAACCTCATCATCCTCTTTCTCCCAATTTAAGGCTCTGAGATTATGTACAGTGCCACCGCTGCATATAATCAACACATCCTTACTTCTTAATTGAGATAAAGCCTTTCCAATCTTGTACTGTTCTTCCGGAGTACTATGTGGATTTACAGACATTGAAACTACAGGAATATCAGCCTCAGGATACAATAGCCTGAGTATAACCCATGAACCATGATCCAAACCGCGTTTGGTGTCAACTTGGAAGTGAATTCCCTGTTTATCTAACAAAGACTCTACTTCTTGATCTAATTGTTTATCTCCCTTTGCCGGGTAAACAATTCGGTATAACTCCTCAGGAAAGCCGCCAAAATCATGGATGGTACTGTATTCCTCCACATTTGTCAGAATTTGAATATCTGATTCCCAGTGCGCAGAAAATATAACAATAGCTTTTGGTCTTGCTATAGCTTTGCCCAATCCACTTAAAAACTGAGTATATGCATTATCCTCAATTGCTAATAGAGGAGAACCATGTGCAATAAAAAAAGATGGAAGCATTAAAATCATCTCCTTTGCTTTATTTTCTCAAGTTAAATTATATGATTAGCATATTATTTGATTATGTAACTGTCAACATTTTCTCAAATTTATTTCATAATTCTATCATTATATACTGACATGCTTAAAAGCTTCTATGCATATTGTTTACAGGAAATAAGTATCGGGTAAATAGCTGTATTTCAAAAAAGATAAAAAATTTTAGGGAAGGCAGTACTGCCTCCCCTTTCATCATGATAAAATCGTTATTTCTATAGGTTCAAACTTGTCGGTTGTAATATGTGTAGCACAAGAGATGCACGGATCAAAAGATCTTACTATCCTTCCAATCTCAACAGGCTGTTCAGGGTTATTTATTTCCGTTCCAAGGAGTGCTCGTTCAATTACCCCTTTAACCCCATTAGAATCCGACGGCGAACAATTCCAAACGCTTGGAGTAATTATATTATAATGCGCTATCTTCTTATTCCTTATGGATAACCAATGACCTAGCGCCCCTCTGGTTGTATCCGTCATTCCTCCGCCCCTTGCAGTTTCAGGAATTTCATATGATTTCTGATTAACTTCCTGAAAGTTCACTCTGTCAAGGAGTATATCCATGAGTTCTATAACCTTCTTTGCTTCAAGTACCCTAGCAATAGTTCTGTCCATCATTGATATTTTATTTTCGTAATTTCCACTGAGAATCATCCGGGCAAGAGGTCCTACTTCCATAGCATATCCTTCATACCTTGGTGCTTT
>JAEZDX010000317.1 GCA_023417975.1 Bacillota bacterium | reverse complement strand
ACCTAAGACAGAGTAAAAAAATATTTTGTAAAGTACTTTTAGAGGCATTCCGTTAATGGAATGCCTCTTTATTTATGTATTATAATTGAAGTAATAATATGGATCAAAATGAAAAAATTGTTGTGAGGATTTTATAAAAGCATTTGTAGTATTAATTGAAAGGGGGGCAATGAATGGACGATAGTTTAAAAGTATTGATAGACGGGATAAAGAACAGGGATGAAAAAGCTTTGGAATATATAATGGACATGTATATAGATAATGTGTATTTTCTTTGCAGAAGTATTTTGAAAATATATGAAAAGGAAGATATAGAAGAATGCGTCCAGGATGTGTTTGTCTCTCTTTGGAAGGAAATTTATAAGTATGATGAACAAAGAGGTTCTTTGAAAAGCTTTATTTTGGTTAAGGCAAGAACTATGGCGCTGAATAAAAGAAGTAAACTTTCAAAAATAGGCAATATTGTGCCGATAGATAATTTTGATTTTCAACATAGTGAGCTTATAGAGGAGGAGGTAGTTTCAAAGGAACAGAGGAAGGAACTGCTTGAGGCTATTGGCAGCTTAAAAAAAGAGGACAAAGAGATTTTTATAAGAAGATATTTTTACAATCAGAGAATTCAAGATATAGCAGACTCAATAAATTTATCGGTAAGTGCGGTAGAAAATAGGCTGTGGAGGGGTAGAGAAAAGCTAAAAGGAATTCTTCAAAGGAGTAAAGGGAGGAGGGATTTCGGTGAAGAGTGATTTAATAGAGGAGCTATTTAAAGATCTAACGCCAAGTGAGGCAGATACTATATTTCATGGAATAGATATTGAAGATGATTATATAGAGAAAGCGGATAAAGAGCAAATCAAGGCTAAAGTAATTGGAAAGATAAAAAAAGAAAAGCATGTAACGGGCTTATACCGGAAAAAAGCTTTCAAATATAAATCAATAATTGCAGTAGCCAGTGCCGCATTTATATTATTTAATGTAGTTTTCTATGCAGGAAGACTAATCGAAAATGCTAAAGGTTCATTGAATAAACACTCGGAGATTATTAAGGATAAAGAAGCATATACAGAAGATATATATATATTGCGGGAGCCTATTGAAAAGCCGATAGGAAGTTATAAGATTACAGCAAGATCCATAGTAAGTATGGATAAAAAAATATGTGTAGTATTGACCTCTCAAAAGCTAGGTAACTTTGATGGTACGGAAAAAGATACGGAATTGTCAAAAGGAAATGAAGTCACTTTAAAAGATGAGAATGGAGTAGAGCTAAGCCAATGTGAGGAGAGCCATAAGCTTTCAGGAAATAAGAAAAGCTATGATTTTTATGAGGAGAAAAAGATATTTTCTAATCCGGATGATGTTAGTGAATTTGAATTGTTTTTTATGGGAATGAAAATTTCGGAGATTAGGTTAGAAAAGGCAGAAGCATATAAGATAAAAGGGGAAAATGGAGCCATAGGGGAATATATATCGTCGAAGATGTATGTACATCCATATGAGCTTGACGGAGTTTCTTACTTTCAAGTAACCGGCTCCTCAGGTTACAGAAGCAATTTAATTGGAAAGGTTCAGGTGGCACCGGAAGATATAGAAGTTAAAGACAGTAACGGGCAAGTATTGCCTTTTAAAAGCAGCGGATTTAACATTGACGGAGATTATGAGGTAGTTAAGGAAGGGGCAAAGCCATATAGCATAACGGTAAAATCAATAAATTCAAGCAATTTAACTAATGGCATTATATATTTACCAATACCTAAAGAAGATAATGCTGCCATAGAAAATGAAAAAGTTTCTGTACAAGGAGATAATGGAGAGTTTGAAATAAACTTTCCAAAGATAGAAAAGCTAAAGGATGGTGTATGTTTATATATTGCTAAGGATGATGAAAAAATAGAAGTAGTCAAGCAGTCGGATATTTCTACAACTTCAGGAGTGCAGGCTGAAATAAAGAAGATTTATATATCCAAAGAGGATAGAGAAGCCTTTGGAAAGGGTGATATCGTAAAGCTTGAAATTAAAGCAATAAATATAAAAATTAAAGGTAATTGGACGACCATTTTGCAGTAGGAGGGTGATGCCATGAAACTTACTAAGAGATTAATAAGCAACATAATTGTTGCAGTTGCATTAATTTATTTCATTATTTATTCATATATAAGTTATGACAATACAAATGGAGTTTTAGGACTGGTGGCAACTTCTATAGCAGCTTTCTTGGGTGAGTTTATAAGATATGTAAGAAGTGAAGAATTTCGTAAGAAAAACTTAGTGAGAGTTATATCCATAGCTTTAATTGTGACAATAAGTACAACTACATTAATCTACATGAAGCTAACCTGTAGAGATGTGAAAAATAAAGTATATATAGAAATTACTAAAGGCGGTTCTTATGGTTCATTTGTAAATATGAAATTAATTCAGAGTGTAGCTGCAGGCAAAAACAAATATGCCTTTTATACAGATGATAACACTATTGGGCTGGTAAAGTATAAAAGGCTACTGCTGAATAGATACGGCGAGAAAACAATATTTGCCGGAGGAGATTATGAATCGGAAGGGTACGAGTCAGGCCAATATATAAGAAAATATGAGGAATATAATTTAGATGAAAGTAGTACCAAATATACTATACTATTTGGATACAATGAAAAGGATGAAATAGGAAGGATACAGGTTGATTACAAGTTTGCAAACTCCCAAAATACGGAGCAGCAGGCTGAGTTTAAAATTACCGGGAAGTCTTTTTTCGCAGTTTCATTTAAAGCAGAGGGAATATCTCAAAGTATTAGAGTATTTGATAGACAAGATAAGGATATTACGGATAAATATTTTACGAATAATCAATAATATATTGCTGTAAAAAGGGTGAATAATAATGGTGCATTCAAAATACTGGTACTAAGTATCAATTACCTTTTAAAATTAATAGAAAATGTGTATAATAAAATTGAATTTATATTATCAGATTCCGCATTTAGGAGGACTTTATGGATTATGATGTTTTAGTTTTAGGTGGAGGAATAATAGGG
>JAEZDX010000311.1 GCA_023417975.1 Bacillota bacterium | reverse complement strand
ATGATACCGGATATACCTAATCGCTCGTACTGCATCTTTTGTTGATGTAAATGGAGTAAAAGGAGCAACCCTATAATTTAAAACAAAGGCATTTATTCCTATTTCATTTAGCCATTTTGCATTCGGTTCTCCTTCATTAGACGCTCTAAATTGAAATGATCCGCCCGGGCAAACAATAATTGCAGGGCCGGTTTTCTCCCCTTTTAATAAATAAGGAGTCAGGGTAGGTAACCCTTCGTTATTCAAGTCCCCAATAGTAGAAACTAAGTGGGCATCGGGAACATTTTTTTCCCAAAGTTTTATATCTTTTAATTCCATGTATATTATCCTCCCATCTTAATCTTCGGCTTCGGAAGCCCACAGGTATCACTTCCCATATTCTTGACAAGATAATTATACCACCTAGTAGCTGCAATCAGATACCTGAAAAATCATTGAGAAATAAGAATGGGCCAAGGTGAAAAGATACAAGAAGAACAAGCCAACTTACACAGCATATAACAATTTTAAATAGATTTTCTTTTCTCCACTTCTTTTTATCAAATATATTTTATAGGCACAACAATCTGTGTAAGCAGTTCACTTTCATTGCGACTATCATCGTTCAAATAATAATTAAAAACCTTTCCTTGCTGTTTATAGCCATGCGCTTTTATCCACTGAATAATTTCAAACATCAGCGGATCAGTATCTTCATATGCTCCTAAGAATATGCCTGACACCGCTTTTTGAGCAGGAATAGTATATCCCGTGATAGAATTATCTCCCAATACTGCCCTTGCAACAGGAAAACCCATTTCTACATCAAGATTTTCTAAGTCGGCGTTATGGTAGCACACAAAAGGACCACCAGAGAGCAGCTGACCCTTACATACTGCATACTCCATAATTACCTCATAGGCTTGTTTGGCAGTATTGGGGTAATCATTCAAATGAATCATGCTGCGGATAGACAAAACATGCTGCTCCGGTTGCTCCAACAGATTGATTTTTGATATTATTGGCATAATCATTACCTCCGGATTACTTCTTTTTTTTACCTCTTCGGATGGCGATACATTGCTTAACATCCTCCAATACTGCATCATCCGTCACGTTGATCATGAGCCACTTCTGACCCATACCGGTTTTCGTTTCGTAATATAGCTGCTGTAAATACTCTGTAAAAAATGGGAGCATCAATTCCGTTTCTGTTCGCTCACGATCACCAATGACAATAAGGGCAATATAGTATCCCTCCATTGGATACAGGGTACATAAAGTACGTCCCGCCTTTTTATATTTCACATTCCATCCATACTGCATGGAACATCTGCTGTATTCCAGCACAGGCTTGCTCTGATATTCTGTCTCCACATGTTTGCACAAACATTCAAACAAAGGGTTATTTACATAGGCACTGATTTTTGCCATAGACGGCTTATGTATTCCATTGGTTTTATCCCATGTCTTCTTTGTTTTCAGTATCCTTTGCGTTGAGCTTAATGGCAGCCATAGCTCCATATAGCTTGCATCTGGAGTCGTAGCATAGTACATCTCGGCAGCGAAATTGCCGCAAGTCAGGCTGTGATTTTTCATCCAGCTGTTCATAAATGAGGCCGCTTTGAAAATTGCGGAACCAATTAGTTCTGCAAAGTTTTCCGCCTCAAAGCAGCAAACGGCATATTCACCGATTGGTAGTGTATATGCAGCATATCCCTCTCCCTGTACATTTTCGGTGGCTTCCGCTCCTGCCATGTAGGTACAGCAGCCTTCTCTGGCATCTCCCATATAAAGAATACCAAATTCATTGCCATTGTGCTGTAAATTCAGAATGTTCGGTTTCTGACGATGAAATTAATCCCATATTATCCCGGTAGTAGCGATGCCGGTAGCTTTGCCTCCTGTTAATTCACTATCAGGCACTTCGCCTTCTATTCCAATAAATGTGCGCGATTCATCCAGCATTCTACGGGCCATTTCAACCACAATACCATCAGCGATCAACGGTACATTTTCATCAACTACGACATACTTCAATCGTAGATCCGGCTTGATAAAATGATTGAATATAACAGGAGAAGCACGATATTCATCCGGCGTGATGCCATATGCATCTTTAAATGCACGAGTAAAGTTGGCATGGTCTGAAAATCCATAGTCAAGTGCCACATCAATGATTCGCTTTTCTTTATTTTTTAAATCTTCGGAAGCTTTTGCCAACCTGCGTAACCTTACATATTCATTTACAGATTTTTTCACTAAACGCCCAAACAAGCGTTGAAAATAATACTGTGATAATGAAGCCTCCTTTGCAAGAGCTTCTATCATTATATTCTCTGACAAATGGTCTTCAATATAGTTCAATGAGTTTTGTATTGCTTCCCATGCATGCATATTACACCTCCTGAATAAAAGGTTAACACAGGTATGACCTAACCGCTTGTCACACAATGCTCTTTTAAAACATACTACTATCAAATACCCTGTTCCATTCGTATTTCCCAAGATTTATTTATCTACAATTGTTCGAATTTTTTCTATATACTCATCCCAATAGTCATAACTCAGCTTATTATGCAGCTTTTCCCAACTTTTAACGCTTATAGGAATTCCTTGTTCTGCCAGCCTTTTTGTCAAATGAAGAATAAATTCATTTTCACCTTCTGGATATTCATTCTTATTAATATTTGAAGAACTACTATCACCCATGATTGAAATAGGGGTTCCGTCATTCATAATAATCGTATATTGCAATGTCCCATCATACCTCGCAGATAAAGTATAATAATCAATATCTTCCCATGTATAACTTTTTGTCCCCCAAAAATGTCTTTGCGTAATACCTTCTTCTGTTATGCAATTATGCCAAGTGCCATAAACAACGGCCATTACTATAAAAATGCATACCGAGACTGCTAAAACTTTCTTTTTTAAATGTTTTGGTAAATGTGACTTAAACCCCATTTCACTCATCCATAAGTTTCTGAGTATACCATTTTTTGAGTATAACCATATAGGTAAAACAAATAAATATAAAGCTACAATTGCATATAAAATATAAGGTGAACCTGTAATAATGTAATTTATGCCCCTATACATTAGATAATCATAAATAATGCTTTCCCAAAATATTGGGATTCCAAAAAGCAATATTATAAAGTACAAAATCCCCCCTAGTACTTTCCATAATCCTAATAATGGTATTTTTCTCGTTATGGTTTTTGATGGCTCCTTTGGCACATCTTTTTCAGCATATTTACTATTAAGAATATACATAGGTAAAGTAATTCCACTAATTGTCATAAACAAGACAAATGGGTATGAGAAACCATACCAAAAGCTCCCGCTTTTCCATATAAATTGAACAGCTAGTCCACGAATAACACAAATTCCTATAATAATTAGCAATGCTATTATCCATCCGCGTTTTTTTATACTACCCTCCAAATCATAGAGAAAAATGTTTTTCCACATACTTTTAAATGAATTACCTTCAAACTCAATGTAATCTTTCATAGTATCATAAAAAATATTTCCATCAAGCTCCTCTTGTTTCATTAAACCCCAATATTTATCATAATCAAAAGAGGTATCTATATCCGTATCCTTTTCCATCCGCTTGCAAATATCAATTGCTCCATTTATTTCTCGCAATTGAGCATTTAATGAATCAATATTTTGACTAACTGCAGCTGAAATTGTTTCTTCTCCATTGAATATTTTCTTGATATGCTGAATTGGAATACCTAATTTACGAAACAATATAATTCTCTTTAGCTGTTCAACATCCTCTTCGCTATAAGTACGATATCCATTTTCATTTCGTTCAGGTCTTAACAATCCTTCCTTCTCATAAAAACGTATATTTGCTCTTGTTAGCTGAAGAAGTTCTTCTACATCTTTTACCTTCATATTACCTTCTCCTTATCTGTTAAAATTCAACTCAAGATAACTGTATCTTAAAGTATAAAGACACTTTACAGTCAAGAAGAATTTATAAAATAGTATTCATGCTTTCCATTTGAAATTAAATTTCTTTCCTTTAACAGTTCAACTTTTTATACATATTCTCCTATCTAACTACCGTCTCCACATGCGTAGAGCTCATGGCATTGATATCTTGGGCTCATTTTTAACCTTACGTTCACGAAAACATATCAACCGCTTTTTAGCTGTTTTTCTGAAAATTGCCGTTGAAGGAAAAGTATCACAAAGTGAAAATTTCATCAACATGTTTATCAAAAATTTTTGCAAGCTTCATAGAAAGTTCAAGTGTCGGGTCATATTTGTTATTTTCTATTGCATTAATTGTTTGCCTCGTTACACCAACTAAGTTAGCGAGATCTTCTTGTCTTATATTTTTTAATTTTCGTAATTCTTTGATATTATTCTTCATATTAAAAACCAATCTTAAAATAATAAAGAAAGCAACCTGCTAAAACAAGAAATGAAACAACTATGATCGATTTAACCAAATTGTCCTTACTGCCCTTATCATCAACCTTAATCGTATAAATATATTTTGAAATTAAAAAAATGACAACTTGCAAAGTAAATAATACCATGGGTAATGTTTGCCCTAATCCATCTATGTAATTTTTAATCCCCCATCCAAAGAGAAAAATAGCAATTAAAGCCCAAGATACTCGTATGGACTTCAGTGTAATCTGCTTTTCCATTTCATCCATTTTCTTCATAACTAATATCCTCCTTAATGTCAAATTGTTTTTACATTTTTGATTATACTAACCATTAGAATGAATGTCAAATACTTTTTACTTTTTAGTCATGAATAAGAGGAATGAGTTTTTACTTATCGCTATTTTCTACAAATGCAACTTAACAAAAATATTCATAGAATATTACATTTACCCTATCTCCTCAACCCTACTATTTAATCTAATCATTCAACTCAACCATACCTAATTTAGGCTCAATTTTTGCTCAAAAAAAGGTGTGGTAAAACTACTTAAACAAGTAGTTTTACCACACCCCCTGCTAACAAAATTACTTCCCAATGTGTTAGTTAATAATCACATCATAATGGAACTCTCTAAACTCCGCTTTCGTAATACACTTCTTACCATTCCCTACAGAGTATAAACCAATATAATTACCTGTAAATGCGCCTCCAACCTCCGTCGTCAGATATCCCGTCTCGCCTCTTCCAAGTTCCTTCTTTTCATCATGCTCATCTATATAGAAGAAGGTATAAAAATTCAGATTTGATTCTAAAATCAGTTGAACCGTATCTTCTGCCAAGGGAATCTCTTTTTCTATCTTCCAAAGCGACCCTATTTGTCTTCTAAATATTAGGTTTCTCTTTCCATCTATATACATAAGAGCAGCATCATAATGGTGAAGGTTATTCGTAAATATGGTCAATCCTGCCTCTTCACCTTCTTGCGTACATGGAAATGTCAGTTTGACTTTAGTGCTGCTATTGTGATGCTGTTGTCTGCGTCCAACCCAAGCAATCTGATCAGCATCAGACAGCTTCCTTGAGTTTCCGTACAATTCAAGTCTACCATCTCCTGCACAAACCAAAGAGTTGTCTAGAGCATATATTCCATTCCATGATAAATCCAATTGCTTGTTTTCAAAAGAAGTTACATAATGATCAACTTCATCTTCTCCACCATTCATTCCCGGCAATGCTGAAACTGAAAATTCATCCAGCACTTTACCATTCTCACCAAATACCGGCCAGTCTCCGCTAAAATCTACCGGAATAAGCATAGTCTCTCTGCCGAGATTATGTCTTGGGGGATAGGCAAAGGTTCTTGTTCCAAGACATACAGCCCACCAGTTGCCATACTGATCTTCTACCAGATCCGCATGACCTACAGCTTGAATTGGAAGCCCAAGGCTTCGGTTGCTCATAACCGGATTACCTTCATAAGCATGATAGCTGCCACATAGTTCTCTGCTTTTAGCCATAGTGAGCATATGACAACGCTCTGTTCCGCCTTCGGAAATCATGAGATAGTACCAACCATTTTTCTTGTAAATATGCGGTCCCTCCGGATAAGCTCCTCCTGTACCATGCCATAATACTGTTCTCTCACCTAAGACCTTACCGGCAATGAGATCTATCTCCTGAATGTAAATTCCTTCCGAACAGGTTCCCACATACCAATCCTTTCCGTCATCATCAAAAAACAAAGAAGGATCAATACCCGGCGTTCCTAAGAATATAGGATCGGACCATTCTCCCGCCGGATCTTTCGTATACATATAAAAATTACCGTTTTGAGAACTGTTTCCTACATTAGTAGTTATCATATAAAATATACCATTCTTATAGCGAATACTAGGAGCATAAATTCCGGAATGACTCTGTTCTCCTCGAGCCAATTCCAGTTGTCCTGACCTGCTGATACAGTGACCGATTGTTTTCCAATGAACCAGGTCTGTACTATGAAGCACTGGAACTCCTGGGAAAAATTCAAAGGTACTGTTTACAAGATAAAAATCATTTCCAACTCTGCAAACACTAGGATCCGGATAGCATCCCTTTACT
>JAEZDX010000275.1 GCA_023417975.1 Bacillota bacterium | reverse complement strand
GAGCAATGCAGGTATCCTTTATGTTTCACATTGGATATAAAACAAGCCTATAAGGCCGGAATAAAACCGGTAGAATATATACAAGCTATGGGAAAAGATTTAAAGAATATTCATATTAACGACAGAGATGATAAAAATGTGTGTTTGCTTCCTGGAAATGGTAAAGTAGATTATGCAGAGATTTTAATGGAGCTGGAACAAATAAAATATAACGGCGATTTCATCATGGAGGTTTACAGAGATAATTTCAAAAAGGAAACGGAATTGACTGAAGCCAAAAATATGCTTCGTGAAAAATATAATTTGTAAAACCAGGAACATATAGAATATTAATCGCTGTTAATGGCAAATAATTATTAGTGATTAGTTCATACAGCTATAATATGAATTGAAATTTCTTTGAAGTAGAGGTATAATAAATTTTAAAAATATTGTATATTATGTTTGCGAAAAAAAAACGAAATGTGATATAATATCTTAGCTAGAAAATCTAGTAATCAAAAGGTTTTATCGGATTAGGAGGAACAAACGCAATGAACGTTAAATTTGAAAAGGTGGAAACAAACACTGTAAAATTAGAAATAACAGTGGAAGCAGAAAAGTTTAATGAAGCCATAAAGAAGGCTTATGCTAAGAATGGTAAAAAGTACAATATTCCTGGATTCAGAAAGGGAAAGGCTCCTATAAGTTTAATAAAGAAGATGTATGGAGAAGGAGTATTTTATGAAGATGCAGTGAATATATGTATTGAAGATACATATCCTCAGGCTCTTACAGAGCAAGAAATAAATCCAGTAGATTATCCTGAAATAGATATTGTTGACTTAGGCGAAGGAAAAGACTTGGTTTACACTGCTAAAGTTACTGTTATGCCTGAAGTTAAATTGGGTGAATACAAAGGTGTTGAGGTAAAGAGACCTATATATCCTGTAACTGATGAAGAGATAGCAACTGAATTAAAGTCAATGCAGGAAAAAAATGCGAGAGTTGAGACAAAAACTGAAGGAACCGTTGAAAATGGTGATGTGGCAATAATTGATTTTAAGGGTTACATTGATGGTGTAGCTTTCGAAGGCGGAGAGGGCAAAGATTTTTCTTTGGAAATCGGCTCAAAAAGCTTCATAGATAATTTTGAGGACCAATTAATTGGCGCAGCAGTTGGAGAAATGAAAAATGTAAATGTGAATTTCCCTGAAAGCTATGGAAGAGAAGAGCTAAATGGTAAGCCAGCAGTATTTGAGGTTACCGTTAAGGAAATCAAGGCTAAGGAATTACCTGCTCTTGATGATGAATTTGCAAAGGAAGTATCTGAATTTGACACTCTTGATGAACTGAAGAACGATATCAGAACTAAGATGGAAAAGACAAATGAGGACAGAGCTACAAGAGAATTTGAAGAAAATGTTATAAATGCAGTATGCGATAATGCAAATATCGAAGTACCTGAAGTTATGGTAAATAAAGAAATAGACGCTATGCTTAAAGATATGGAAATGAGGCTAAAATATCAAGGTATTGATTTAGCTACTTACTATCAATATACCGGAAGCAGCGAAGAAAAGATGAGAGAATACATGAAAGATACTGCTGAGAGAAAGATAAAATCCGATCTTGTAATTGGAGAAATTGCAAAGGCTGAGAATGTAACTGCTTCTGATGAAGAAGTTAAAAAGAGAGCTGAAGAAGTTGCAAAGCAGTATGGGGAAAATGAAATTGAAAAGACAGTAGACCTTCTTATTAAAGCTCAGGGAGAATATTTAAAAACTGATGTAGTTAATGAAAAGGTAGTTAAGCTTTTAGTTGATAGCTGCAAGGTTGTTGTATAACAGGTGAATTTGGAAATATATTTTGGATATTAGTGTAATTATATTTACTCAATTTTGTCCATGAATAATTGCCAGGAGTAATTCTGGCAATTATTTTCAAAATCTAAGGTCAAACAACTGAATAACGCATATAATTCTATTATAGAAATCAGTTTCTATAATAGGTCATATATATGTTAAAATTTATAGTTTATTATGGTTAAGAATAGGAGGGAATTTTATGAGTTTAGTACCGGTTGTAGTAGAACAGACTAATAGAGGTGAAAGATCCTACGATATTTATTCCAGACTTTTAAAAGACAGAATAATAATGTTAAGTGATGAAGTTAATGATGTGACTGCAAGTTTAGTGGTTGCTCAGCTTTTGTTCCTGGAAAGCGAGGATCCTGATAAGGATATATACTTATACATAAATAGTCCTGGAGGTTCCATAACTTCGGGCATGGCTATTTATGATACAATGCAGTATATTAAACCTGATGTAAGTACTATATGCATAGGAATGGCTGCTTCAATGGGAGCTTTTTTACTGGCAGCAGGAGCACCAGGAAAAAGATATGCCTTACCTAACAGCGAAATAATGATACATCAACCACTTGGTGGATTCCAAGGACAGGCGACTGATATCGATATACATGCGAAGAGAATCTTAAGACTTAAAGAGAACTTAAACAAGATCTTAAGTGAAAGAACAGGTCAGCCTCTAGATAAAGTTAAAAAGGATGTAGAAAGAGATTATTTCATGTCTTCAGATGAGGCTAAGGAATATGGACTTATTGACAAAGTACTCTCGAAGAATAATATATCGGGAGAAAGCAAATAGTATATAGTACAGAGTTTTTTATTGGGATATAACGCTTAGCGAGGTGTTTGAATGGTAAAATATGATGATAAGAAACAGCTGAAGTGTTCATTTTGTGGTAAAAATCAGGACCAGGTAAGGAGACTTATTGCTGGACCGGGTGTTTATATATGTGATGAATGTATAGAATTATGTTCGGAAATTATCGCCGACGAGTTTGAAGATAACATTCAATTGGATGTAAACACTCTGCCAAAACCAGCTGAGATTAAAAGCTATCTCGATCAGTATGTAATAGGTCAAGATGGCGCAAAAAAGTCTTTATCTGTAGCTGTGTATAACCACTATAAGAGAATAAACAGCAATAGCAGTGACAGTGATGTAGAACTTCAAAAAAGTAATATATTGTTTTTAGGACCTACTGGTTCAGGAAAAACCCTACTTGCGCAGACGTTGGCAAAGTTCCTCAATGTACCTTTTGCCATTGCTGATGCTACAACACTCACAGAAGCCGGATATGTTGGAGAAGATGTAGAAAATATTCTTCTAAAGCTTATACAAAATGCAGATTATGATATAGAAAGAGCTGAAAAAGGTATAATCTATATTGACGAAATAGATAAAATAGCAAGAAAATCCGAAAATCCATCTATAACTAGAGATGTATCTGGTGAAGGTGTACAGCAGGCATTGCTAAAGATTCTGGAAGGCACAATAGCATCAGTTCCACCTCAAGGCGGCAGAAAACACCCACATCAAGAATTTATTCAGATTAATACCACAAATATACTTTTTATATGCGGTGGAGCATTTGATGGTATTGATAAGATTATTGAAAAGAGAACTAGAGTAAGTTCTATGGGATTTGGTGCACAGATTCAGTCGAAATCTGAGAAGGATATTGGGAAATTGCTGCAGGATGTAATGCCAGGTGATTTGCTTAAGTTTGGTCTTATACCTGAGTTTGTCGGAAGACTTCCTATAGTTGTAACCCTTGATGCATTAGACAAAGAAGCTCTGATCAATATACTTAGAGAGCCTAAGAATGCACTGGTAAAGCAGTATAAGAAGCTTTTTGAGATGGATAATGTAGAACTGGACTTCAATGAAGATGCTTTACTTGCTATTGCGGAAGAAGCTTTAAAGCGCAATACAGGTGCAAGAGGGCTAAGAGCCATAATCGAGGATATAATGAAGGATATAATGTTTGACATTCCTTCCAATGAAGAAATTACGAAGGTAATCGTAACTAAGGAAACTTTAGAAACGAAGAGACCGGAAATCGAATCAACAGAGGGTCAGAAAAGACTGCCTATAAAATCAAAAAAGTCTAAAAGCAGAAAAGGAATAGAAACTGCTTAAATTAATGCATGCGGCATAATGTTGCATGCATTTTATTTTTTTGAGAATATAATGAGTGTTTATGGTAAATAATAGAGGTATAAGTGCAATTTAACATATTGTTTTTAAGATGGTCTCTAACATGTATCAGGGCTCGTATAGCATTAAGTATATATAAGTTGGAACCATAAAGTAAGTTATAAAATAGAGAAAGGAAGGGAGAATAAGCATAACTTTTGAGGGAATGCTTAAGGAGGGTATGACAAATATACTTATTATAGTTCAGTTTTTTTTCACAGTAGTAATGGGCCTCTATTTTTTTAATGCTTTAAAGGGGCAGAGTTCCAACAAGATAGTTATTGATAAGGAAAACAGAAAAGAAATGGAAAAATTGCGGAGGATGCGGAATATCAAGCTAACAGAGCCATTGACGGAAAAAAGCAGACCAAGCACCTTTAGTGAGATAATAGGGCAAGAAGATGGAATAAAAGCTCTTAAGGCAGCCATATGCGGTCCCAATCCACAGCATGTGATTATCTATGGTCCTCCAGGTGTAGGAAAAACGGCTGCTGCTAGATTGGTTTTAGAGTATGCTAGACAAAAAAGTGGTTCACCTTTTAAAGGAGAATGTAAGTTTATTGAGATAGATGCAACTACAATAAGATTTGATGATAGAGGAATAGCAGACCCGCTTATAGGATCGGTACACGATCCTATTTACCAAGGTGCAGGTGCACTTGGTATTGCAGGGATACCGCAGCCAAAACCTGGAGCTGTAACAAAGGCACATGGCGGAATTTTATTTATCGATGAAATAGGAGAACTTCACCCAATAGAGCTAAATAAGCTTTTGAAGGTTTTAGAGGACAGAAAGGTGTTTTTGGATAGTGCATATTACAGTTCAGAAGATCCTAACATGCCTCTTTATATAAGGGAAGTATTTGAGAATGGACTTCCTGCAGACTTTAGAATGATTGGAGCTACAACAAGAAGCCCTGAAGAGATTTCACCAGCAATACGTTCTCGCTGTGTAGAAATATTCTTCAAGTCACTTCAGCCGGAAGAGATTCAAATTGTAGCGCAAAATGCAGTTGAAAAAGTAGGAACAGGTATAGATGATAAAGCACTGGCTATGGTAGGAAGATACTGCAGTAACGGAAGAGAAGCTGTTAATCTGGTTCAGCTTGCCGGCGGTGCAGCTTTAAATGAAGGAAGAAATACTATTTTAGCTGAAGATGTGGAATGGGTTATCGAAAATGGAGCATACACACCAAGACCTGAGCAAAGTATAAGTGAAAAACCTAGAGTAGGATATGTAAATGGATTGGCAGTATACGGAGCTAATATAGGTGCATTAATGGAAATTGAAGCTAGTGCTAAAAAAACAAAAATGAGGAAAGGCAGAGTCAAAGTTTCCGGCATAGTGGAAGAAGAAGAAATAACTTCAATGAACAGGAAAGCTATAAGAAAAAGTAACGCCTATTGCTCAGTAGAAAATGTTATAACGGTTATTGAAAATCTATTTGATTTTAACTGTGATGAATATGACATACATATTAACTTCCCCGGAGGTGTTCCGGTAGATGGACCATCGGCAGGTATCAGCATGACCTGCGCAGTATACAGCGCTTTAAAGAATATTCCGGTTAATAATGAAATAGCTATGACCGGAGAAATCTCACTGCACGGCGAGGTAAAACCTGTAGGAGGGATTACTGCAAAAATAAATGCGGGAAGAAAAGCCGGCGCCTCAAAGATAATAATACCAAAGGAAAATTGGGCAGAAAGTTTCAAAGACTTGGAAGGGGTCACTGTTATACCGGTAAGTCATATTGACGAAGTGATAAACCTAGCATTTATGAATGCGGATACAAGCAATCAAATAAGAATCGAAAAAGAAAGCAGTATGGACATTATTTCTGCAAGGGGAAACAATTTAGTGTAATTTCAATTTAATATAATAAATAAGAGAAAGCTTGCATATTCTAATCAATAGTAATGCAAGCTAATTTACTGTTCTAATAATATGAAGCTACATATTGACTATTAGGATAAATTAATATTAAATTAATATATACTTCGAAATTTTGACATAAGAAAGCGAGGGGTGAATAATGGACGATGAAATAAAAGTTCTTCCGCTAATTCCGCTGAGAGGAATTACTATATTCCCATACATGGTTCTACATTTTGATGTAGGAAGAGAAAAGTCCATACAGGCATTAGAAGAGGCTATGCTTAACGGCCAGAAAATATTTCTTGTATCTCAAAAGGATGCCAAAACTGAAGAACCGGAAATCGAGGATATTTTTCAGGTAGGTACTATATGTAATATAAAACAACTTCTTAAGCTTCCGGGAGACACTGTAAGGGTACTTGTAGAAGGTGAAAATAGAGCGAGAATTGAGGAATATGTCCAAGTAGAGCCGTTCTTTACAGCAAGGCTGGAGGTACTTCAGGAATCTGAATGCATTGAAGATAATAGGTGTGAAGCATTAGTAAGAAAGATAAAGGATGCTTTTGAGGAATATATTAAGCTTTCAGGGGCTATGCCAAGTGAAACACTTATAACATTAGATGATTTGGAGAGTCCGGGACGGCTTTCAGATATAGTAGCATCTTATCTCATGCTAAAACAGGATAAAAAGCAAGAACTTTTAGAAGCTTTTGACATAACTAAAAGATTGGAAGAGTTACTTATAATAGTAACAAATGAGATAGAAATTCTTAAGCTTGAGAAAAAAATCGGTGTAAAAGTTAAGAATAAGATTGATAAAGTTCAAAAAGAATATTATCTTAGAGAACAGATAAAGGCTATACAAGAGGAATTAGGCGAGGACGATGAGGAACAAAAGGAAGTAAATAAGTATAAAAGTCGTATAAACAAAGCTAAACTGCCCAAGGAAGTAAAAGAAAAGGCTTTGTATGAGCTTGATAGGCTTAAAAATACTGGAGGTTATTCAGCCGAAGGGAATGTTATAAGAACTTACCTTGATTGGATATTGGATCTTCCTTGGAATACAGAAACAAAAGACAACTATGACATAAAAAAGGCAAGAGAAATACTGGAAGATGAGCATTTTGGATTGGAAGATGTGAAGGATAGAATAATTGAATATCTTTCTGTTAAAAAGATGAGCAAATCATTAAAGGGACCTATTTTGTGTCTCGTTGGACCTCCAGGAGTTGGAAAAACTTCAATTGCCCGCTCGGTTGCACATGCACTGAACAGAAACTTTGTAAGAATGTCACTTGGAGGAGTAAGAGATGAGGCTGAAATCAGAGGGCATCGAAAGACATATGTGGGAGCCATTCCCGGAAGAATTATATATGGAATGAAGCAGGCAAAATCAAAAAACCCGCTATTTCTGTTGGATGAAATAGATAAGATGAGTAACGATTTTAGAGGTGATCCTGCAGATGCACTTTTGGAAGTGCTTGATGCTGAACAAAACAGTACTTTTAGAGATCATTATCTTGAATTGGAAATGAATCTGTCAAATGTAATGTTTATTACTACTGCCAATGCTTTGGATACTATACCGAGGCCGCTGCTAGACAGAATGGAAGTAATTGAGGTATCTGGGTACACCTATGATGAAAAACTTCATATTGCAAAGCGTCATTTAATACCGAAGCAGTTGAAGGAACACGGTGTTGAAGGAAATATAATATCATTTTCAGATTCAAGTATAGCTTTAATAATAGAGGGTTATACATTAGAATCCGGAGTAAGAAACTTGGAAAGAAAGCTAGGAGCAGTTATAAGATAATCAATTGCAGATATGTTCGAAAATGATAAGAAATCGGTAAACATTACAGTAAATCACATAAAGAAGTATCTAGGACCAGTTGTATTTACATATGAAAGAGCTGATAAGGAAGATAAAGTTGGAGTAGTAACAGGAATGGCATGGACAGCATACGGAGGTGATACTTTACCGGTTGAAGTAAGTATTATGGATGGTAACGGAAAGCTTGAGCTTACTGGAAAATTAGGTGATGTTATGAAAGAATCCGCCAGAGCAGGGTATAGCTATGTAAGAGCTCATGCTGAGCAATTAAACATAAATCCTCAATTCTATAAAGATAAGGATATACACATTCATGTGCCTGAGGGTGCAGTATCTAAAGATGGACCTTCTGCAGGGGTAACAATGATAACTGCTATGGTTTCTGCTTTAACAGGGAGAAAAGTACGGCATAATGTAGCCATGACTGGCGAAATTACGTTAACTGGAAGAGTGCTTCCAATAGGAGGCCTGAAGGAGAAATGCCTGGCGGCATATAGG
>JAEZDX010000221.1 GCA_023417975.1 Bacillota bacterium | reverse complement strand
TAGCAATGGCAAGGCCAAGGCCTGATCCTTCGGTATTTCTTGAATTATCTCCTCTTTTGAACCTATCAAAGATTTCATCTACGTCAAAATCCATCTCATAGCTGGAGATATTCTTTATTGTTACTTTAACACTATTCATACTGTCTACAAGCTCTATATACACCCTGGTGTTGGGCTGGGAATATTTCAAAGCGTTGTTTATAAGATTCTCAAATACTCTCCATGTCTTTTTTCCATCCAAATTCAAATATATCTTCTCACTAGGCAGCTTTGCTCTAAAGGTAAGATCTGAATTATTTATTCTCTCATCAAATTCTCCTAAGGTTTGTTTAAGCATTGCTACAATGTCCAGCTTTTCTCTGTTAAGTTCCACAGCACCGCTAGTCATTTTCGATGCCTCAAACAAATCTTCTATAAGCACCTTTAATCTCTGGGCTTTTTTATCAAGCACACCTATATATCCCTCTTTCTCTTCCTCTGACAAGTCCTTATTTTTCAGTAAATCTACATAATTGATAATTGATGTTAAAGGTGTCTTTAAATCGTGGGATACATTGGTTATCAACTCCGTTTTTAACCTCTCACTTTTAACCTGGCTTTCAACTGACGCTTTAAACCCATTTTTAATATTGTTGAAATTTTGTGCCAGTTTCTTTATTAACCCACTTCCCACTTCTTTTATAACATAGTCGAAATTACCGGATACTATTTGTTCAGAGCCGTTTACCAACTGACTGAACGAACTTATTTTCCTCATTATATATATCGGTACTATTATAATATAAGCTAATACATAAAGTACCGCCATAAAGCTGTTAAGCGATGTAAAACATATTCCTAATATAAATGTTGCAAACAATAAACCTACCACTTTTAATACGGTGTTTCTATATACAAATACATCGTATATCCATGAGCAGCTCATATACAGAATTGTACCCTTCCATTGAGTATTTAAGTAATTGCCCTTTGTTAGAATATGATAAAGTCCTCTAATATGAAGCATGATATACAACATGTATGCAGAAGAACCCAAAGAAAGTATTACATAGGCAGGTATTGGCAGCTTAAGTACTCCATATCCAACACTAAAAATAAGAGCAAAATAAAGGGCTGTAACTCCAGCTAAAATCATGAGTCTCAATTCCATAGGAATTTTTACATAAACTTCAGCTAAATTATTCAGTATAGTTTTCTCTCTCTCTTTTGTTCTGCTTATTATTACAAATAAAATAATTGATAGTATAAAGCTTACAGCACCAGCTATGCCTTCACCAATTAATCTTTCTCTTATACCCTGAAAATTTTTATTTTCATAATAGATACTGCTGTAGCTTTCGCTTTTTATAGGTACCATAAAATACCCTTGCAGCTTAGCGTTTAACATATTGCTGTTTATTCTATCTACGGGACTACTGTAACTATTACTTATCTGATTAGGAAACTGCTCCCAGTAAATTGAATTGGCTTTAATGTATTGCTCAACATTTCCATCCACCTTCAAATTTGTAAAAATCTCGCCAGTGTCTCTTTGCGTCAGATAATACTTTATGCCGCTGAGTCTGTTAATACTATCCTTTATCCTCTCATAGTTGTTGTTCTTTGAGTCCAATAGCTGCTTTCTAATGACCTCCTCGGTTTGCAGATTGTTTTTTTTATATTGCTCTATCTTATTGTCTCTTTGCTCTACTAGTACCCTTTGTTTTTCCTTATCGCCTTCCAAATTATCTATTTCAAATTGATAATCCCCTTTAATGGCTTCTATCCTGTCATTTACAAAGTTTTCATTTGTGTCAAGCTCTCTTTTCACCTCTTCCGCTGTCACCTTATCATTTGCGGTTTTTGATGAATAATCGTTATAAGTTGTATAGTTCTCACTTAAATTACTGCTTAAATTAGCTAATTCACCTAAAAAGCTATCACTTTTAAAGTAGGTATCGTTTCTTATGTAATCATAAAAAACAGTTATACTTACGGTGGCCAGAACCGAATATCCTAATAAAATGATTGCTAAAGTGAAGACTACGGAATGCAAAAAATTATTTTTCGATCTTGTAGCCAATTCCCCACACCACCTTTAGATATCTTGGCTCTTTTGGATTTATTTCAATTTTTTCTCTTATTCTCCGAATATGAACCGAAACAGTATTATCCGCATTATACGACGGTTCATTCCATACTCTCTCATATATTTCATCTATAGAAAAAACTCTCCCTAAATTCTCAATTAGAAGCTGTAATATTCTAAACTCTATAGGTGTTAATCTGACTTCATCACCATCTACAGTAACAATTTTTGTAGCTTTATTCAAAACAAGACCTCTTACACTGATTTCATCCATGCTTTGCTTATACATACCGAAATTGGTATATCTTCTCAGCTGAGATTTTACTCTCGCTATAAGCTCCAAAGGATTGAATGGTTTTGTTATATAGTCGTCTGCACCTATATTTAGTCCAAGAATTTTATCAGTATCTTCTGACTTTGCCGAAAGCATTACTATCGGTATGTTCTTTTTCTCTCTAATTTTAAATGTAGCTTTAATTCCATCCATTCTAGGCATCATTATATCCATAAGAATTAAATGTATTTCATTCTCTTCCAGCATCATCATTGCATCAATGCCATCCTTAGCTTTATATACCCTAAAGCCTTCGTTCTTTAAATATATTTCAATGGCATCCCTTATTTCATCATCATCGTCTACAACCAAAATACTATAGCTTTCCATTATGTCACACCCTTTCCACTATATTATAACATCTTTCTCACTCCTTATGTTTTTATACTATATAGAACCCAAAAGTCTTAAACCTTCTGCCTTCATAAAAAATCCTTGAAGATTGGATATTTTTACTCGGTACAATGTAAGACTTTTAATGTGTTCTACATAGTTATATTAATATCATGCTTCTATTCTAAATAATAAACTTTACATTTTACTTATATTATTTCTTACAAATTTCTTAAATTTATCGAAGGGTCTTTCAAAAAATAAAAACAACCGCTAAAAAAAGCGGCTGCCCTTCTATTTGAATGGAACATAATAAGTCTTTTAATACGTTCTATTTAAGTACCACATTAGACTTCCAACGTCCATGTTTGAATCTTAAAAGATAAAGTACACCCCTTACCCCCCAGTCGATAAACATACCAAGCCATACACCTACAAGCCCCATCCCTAACGGTATACCTAAAAAATATCCGAGAGTGATTCTGAATACCCACATTCCGATTAAGGATGTAATCAAAGTGTATTTTGCATCCCCTGCTCCTTTTAGACCTGAAGGCACTATAAAGGAAATTGACCACAGCGGAATACATACCGCATTCATAATTATCAGTTTTCTACATAATTCAATAATATCAGGATTATTGTTATACAATGAAGGTAAAAATCCCGCCAATGGAATGGAAGTGATTCCAAGAAGCATTAGAAATACTGTAGATAGTTTTATTATATACGAAAGACATTTTTCTGCTTCGTCACCGTCTCCTTTACCCATATACTGACCCACAAGAGTAGTTGCAGCTATACACAGTGCATTACCGGGTATATTTATCATTCCGCCTATAGAGCCGGATATTGAATTTGAGGCCATAGCTACAGTTCCCATACCCACAATATATATCTGAGTAATGAGCTTTCCTCCGTTAAATACTAAAGATTCAATGCTGGCAGGAATTCCAATTCCGAATATAGGACCTAAAAGTTCTTTATCAAAAGTAAACTTAGTCAATTTCGTAAGCTTTAGCATTCTTGAGCCTCTAAGTAAAACCAATAAAATCACTAAAGTTCCTGAAGCTCTTGCCAAGGCTATACCTAAAGCTGCCCCTTTAATACCTAGAGCTGGCAGCGCAGCCTTAAAATGTGCGTTTCCGAATTCAAGTCCATAGATTAGCAAATAGCTTAATATTACATTGAGTACATTCATAAAGATTGTTATTTTCATTGGAGTTTTCATATCTCCGGACCCTCTGAGAACTCCGCTGCAAATCATAAATATGGCTATTAACGGATAGGTCACAATGTTTATTTGTAAATAAGTTATCGCTGCTTCCATAACACTTTTTTCTGCCGATCCGAATAGAAAGTGCAGAAAAGGCATTTTAAATATCCAGAGTATAAGTGTTAAGACAATAGAAATTAAGAATGAAGAATATAATGCCTGCTTCATTGCCAAATTAGCCTTTTTAGGATTACCCTTACCCGTAAATTGAGCTACTACAACGGTTCCGCCTACTGCCAGTGCGGAAAAAAAAGCAATGAAAATATTATTAACTGAGTCCACCATTCCTATGGCAGCCACAGCCTGTTTTCCTGCTTCATTGCCTATATTCCCGGCCATTATTGTGTTAATCATGCCCATGGACATTACAAATAGCTGTTCAGCAAAAACCGGCAATGTCAATTTTATGACATCTTTTCTTATTAAAGTCATATAATTCTCCTTCTTAATATAGAGAGCTTTCTGCCCTCAAAACTCACCTATAACTTTAATTTCGACATTAATCTCACTAAACCTTTGTACTTTTTTGTATTTTATTAACTAACAGCTTCTGTTTTTATATAAGATAATCCATACTATTTACATGATATAGCATGGATTATCGAATACAGTATAATTATTAAAGTGTCTCTTTATATAAATTTCATAACAATAGTAGTTAGCAATACTGTTATGACTGCAGTAACACCTATTGCAAGTCCACTCATAGCTCCTTCAACTTCTCCTATTTCCAAAGCCTTAGCAGTTCCTACCGCATGAGAACAAGCCCCCATAGCAATTCCCATTGCTACTTTATCTTTAATTTTAAAAAGTCTACATACTTGTGGTCCGATTATAGACCCTATAATCCCCGTTATTATAATAGCAGCTACGGTAACGGAAGGTATACCTCCGATTTCTTTAGAAAGCTCTATGCCTACAGGCGTTGTGATTGATTTGGGAATTAGAGAAAGCTCCATATTTTTGTCCAATCCAAAAAGCTTTGCCAACACTAACACACTTGTTATGGAGGTTAATACGCCTACTGTTATTCCAGCAATTATTTCCTTCAAATTCTTCTTTAAAACGTCCAGTTTGCTGTATAGCGGCACCGCCAATATTACAGTAGCAGGCGATAAGAAGATGGATATAAGCTTTCCACCATTATCATAGTCTCCCAGATTAATCTTAAAAATCGATAAAATTGCCATAATTATGAGAATACTAAGCAAAAGAGGATTAAACAATGCAAGTTTGGTTTTTTTATTAATAATAAGCCCAAGCTCATAAGCTATTATTGATATTATTATTCCAAACATTGGGGAACTTATTAATTCATTCATTATTTTACCCTCCTTTTCATAAACTCAATAGTGAGGCCAGTAGTTGCTGCTACAAGTATTGTAGTTATCAGTGATATTCCGAGAATTACAGGCCAGCTCTTCTTTAGAACCCCCATATAAGCCAATAATCCTACACCTGCGGGGATAAAGAAAAATGCTAAATGATCCATTAAAAAATCACTTATTTCCTTAAGACTGTCAAGCTTAACAAGCTTAGTATAAAGAAGAATAAATAAAATTATCATTCCTATAATACTGCCGGGCAAAGCCAATGAAAAAACCTTTTTCATAATCTCTCCCACATAGCATATTATGAGTATAAATCCAAATTGCCTCAATAACTTCATATTCATCATCCTTTGCTTTCAAAGCATTAATTAATCGTCTAAATGAATGATTACTATCCGTACATCTAAACGTCGCAATTACTAAATTTTATCACTTGTCACAAAGCATAACAAACTTAGTCACAAATTATTTAATCCCGTGTGCTCTCATTGTTAACGCATACATTAATGAATGTTTGCTCTCTCATACAATTTTACTTATCTTATATTTGAACCTTATCCGATTTTTCACAAAGAAATGTATGAATATGTAATTACAAGCAAATCAAAGAAAATATGAGCAACTATGAGCTGGATTAATAAAAATGTGAAAATAGCATATTGCCTAGCACTTTAAATGTTATTTCAGAATTTGTTATATGGTATATATTATCATATAATATAAATATGATTTGCTTCACTATATAGAAAGTAAATTTTATATAGCTGCAAATCAATATATTTTGGGGGGTAATAAATAATGGATTTTTTACAAAGCATACCGACTCCAGTGTATGTAATTCTTGGCGCACTTGTCCTTGCCTTTATAGTTTTAAAGGTTATAGGTATAAGAATTATACCTAGTGACGCCGTTGGTATTGTTGAAAAATGGTGGAGCTTTAAAGGTTCAATCAAAGACGGTGGTATCATTGCCTTAAATAAGGAATCAGGGTATCAGCCGGAGGTTTTAAGAGGTGGTTTTCACTTAAAAACACCTTTAATGTACAGAGTATATGTACAACCTTTTATAACAATACCTCAAGGTAAGATAGGCTATGTCTTCGCCAGAGACGGTCATCCTATGGAACCAACTCAAACCTTAGGTAAAGTCATCAAGGAAGGAAACAATTTCCAGGATGTCCGAGGCTTCTTACTGAACGGAGGCCAAAAAGGACCTCAGAGAGGTATACTACGTGAAGGTACTTATGCCTTCAATCTTGCTCAATTTATAATAATAACCGAGGATAAAACCTATTATCTTCCAATGGGAGATAAGGCTGAAGCATCTTCCATCCAAGAGATGACACAAATGCTAAAGTCCAGAGATGCCTTTAATCCCGTTGTAATAAAGGACATAGGCGATAGTATAGGTATAGTTACTGTTCACGACGGTAGAACTTTATCAGAAGGTACAATCATTGCTCCGGCTGTAGGTGTTGATCCGAACAATGAAGAAACCTATCACAACAACTTCCAGGATATTGAGAAATTCTTAAGAGCCGGTGGTTTTAGGGGTAAACAATACTCTACCCTAGTTGACGGTACCTATTTCATAAATAGATTATTTTCTACAATTGAGTACATTCCGAAAACTATAATCAATATAGGTGAGGTTGGTGTTGTTAACTCCTATTATGGCGAAAAGGGTATTGACGTTTCAGGATCGGAATACAAACACGGTGAGCTTGTTGCAGAAGGCTGCAAAGGTATATGGCAAAATGCTTTGGCTCCGGGTAAATATGCCCTGAATACCTACGCTGCAAAAGTAGTTAAGGTGCCGACTACTAATGTAATTTTGAAATGGATATCCGGACAGGTGGGTGGCCATAAGCTTGATGAAAACCTTAAAGAAGTTTCCCTTATAACTAAAGATGCCTTTGAACCTTCACTGCCGCTTACAGTAGTATTCCATATAGATTATAAAAAAGCGTCCAGTGTTATCCAAAGGTTCGGGGATGTTAAGATGCTTATAGAGCAGTCTATTGACCCTATGATTTCCGGTTACTTTAAAAATGTTGGTCAGACAATGACTTTAATCGAATTAATTCAAAACAGAAGTGAAATACAAGCAAGAGCTTCTCAGGAAATGAAAGACAAGTTTACTCACTACGATTTGGAATTGGAAGAAGTATTAATCGGTACTCCTGCTCCATCCAAATCAGATAACAGAATAGAAACTATTCTTGCGCAATTGAGAGACAGACAGGTTGCTAGAGAGCAGATAGAAACCTATAACGCTCAGCAAAAGTCCGCCGAGAAGGAAAGAGAATTGAATGAAGCAAGAGCTATTGCCGCCAAGCAGCAGGAGCTTTCCGAATCCAATATCAACATTGCCATTCAAGAGAATAAAGGTAAAGCGGAACTTCAATTAGCTACTCAGGAAGCCTTAAAGATTCAAAAGCTTTCTGAAGCTAATAAATATAAGACTCAACAGGAAGCTGACGGTAAAAAATATCTTACTATCAAAGATGCTGAAGCCCAGTCTGAAAGTATGGTTAATCTGGCTAACGCCAATGCAGCTAAAATCCAGAAGGAAGCCGATGCTACATCCTATGAATTGGAGAAAACAGGTAATGCAGAAGCTACCAGAATCAAAGCCGTGGGTGAGTCTGAAGCCTTCAGAGAGAGAGAAGTGGGTAAGGCAAAAGGTGAAGCCTATAGTGCTCAGGTACAGGCCTATGGCGATCCTCAATACTATGTTATGAAGGAAGTTATGGCTGCCTTTACCGAAGCTCTTAAGGAAGGAAAGATGCCGTTAGTGCCGAGCATTGTTATGGGCTCTAATGACGGAAAAGTTCCAAATGTATTTGAGAATATGATGTCACTGCTGCTTACAGAAAAAATTACCGGTAAAGAAATTTCTTTAGACATGATAAGTGAAAAGGATAAAGAAAACTAAATATATTCTTTTAGTCAAAAACCTCAACAGATTTTGAAAATCCGTTGAGGTTTTTCAGCATGCTTAAGCTTTGCATTCATATTTGATTTTTCACGCACATATACTCTTACATGATTAGGAAGAATCTTCCTGGCCATAATGATTATACGTAGGGAGGAATCAAATATGAAGAAAAAAATATTTGCTATAGTACTTATTATTGCAGGGGCTTTCACACTGTCCCCAATTTCAAATAGAAGCCAAGCACAAATTATAACCGACAGTCAGCAGTTTCAGGCTTCTTCAAGCTTAAGTAACGGTGTTCATTCTGTTAAAGGGAATTACCTGGATTTAAATAAAACTTCCGGAGAAAAAACTTCTGAAGTCAGCATTATATCCATAGGTGATATTTTGTTCCATATGCCCGAGGTGGAAGCTGCAAAAGAAAACGGAAGCTATAACTTCAAGCCTATGTTTTCAGATGTAAAGGATATAATTTCTTCAAAAGATGTCGCCGTAGCTAACTTTGAATCAACTATAAATCCTAATCGGAATTTATCAGGCTATCCAAGCTTCAATACTCCAGTACAAGCTTTGGATGCACTTAAGGACGTTGGTCTTGATGTATTGCTAAGTGATAATAACCATTCTTTGGACACCGGAGTGGAAGGTATAAAAAGTACGAACCGCTTTATGAAACAATACGGCTTTAAGGTTGTAGGTTCCGGTGAGCCCAATGAGGATAAGAGCACAATAGTAGAAAAAAACGGAATAAAATTAGGTCTGCTTTCCTATACATACGGCACTAACTTTGGAAAGCAGTATAGCGATATGATAAATTATATCGATGAAAATAATATAAAGAGGGATATCGATGCAATAAAAAGCAAATGTGACTTCATAATCATATATCTTCATATTGGTACCGAATATGTCCGTACTGTAGAACCATTTCAGGCAGACTTGATTAACAATATAGCCTCTATGGGGGCTGATGCCATATTATGCAGTCATCCTCATGTGGCAAGAAAATCAGAAGTATTGAATGTAAATGGCCGTGAAGTGTTTGTAAATTATTCCATGGGCAATTTTATATCCAATCAAAACAGCAAATATACGGATATAGGTTCCATGGTTGATATGAAAATTGTAAAAACAGGCAGTAACACACAATTGGACTATGCGGAAACAATTCCTGTTTACAGGTTAAGATATAAATCAGGAGGAAAAACCATATTCAATACAGTTTTAAGCAGTAATATAGAAAATTTCAATAAGATTATAGGTTCCTCAGACATTTCTTATGTGAAACAAGTTTCCGGAGAACTTGCCTATAAATATGAAGCAGCTCAATCCGCAAGCACAAGAAAATAATAGGTGCTGTTAAAATTTATTTCAATATGTAAATACGGTGCTGTGTCAAATAAAAGCTTACTATAATAATTATAAACATAAAGAATTCACCCATTGTGAATTCTTTATGCTTTTTTATGTATGGAGAATTATTCATTAGCAAATAA
>JAEZDX010000218.1 GCA_023417975.1 Bacillota bacterium | reverse complement strand
TGGCTGCGCCTTCCTCAAAAAGATCCACAATGCCAGATAATAAGCCTGTTCCCTCGGTTAGCTCAACCGGTCCCACCTTGAAGAGATATTTTTGAAGTTCTTTATAAACAATCTGATAATCTTTCGGAAGTGCTTTCACACGTGCCACATGAGCTTTCCACTCTTTTTTTCCTTCTAGAATTTCTTGTATTCTCATTTTGACCTCACCTACCTACCTAATTTTTTAGCGATATTATTGTTGAGCTGCTTGCGCCACTTGTCGCGAAAAGTATTTGCACCTTCTTCTCCCGCCAGTGCTGAACAAAAACCTTTGATATCGTCGCCTAAAACCTCTTGTATATCTTGACCGTCTGCAGACGCTTCTTCCAACAGACCAAGCACACCGTCAAGAATTGGCATGAGGTTGCGGCCGGTAAAATCTGAGTGCGGCCAAAGATTAGACTTAATTTTTTCCCATGCTTCTTGATAATCCTGTGGCAGTTTTTTTGCTCGAATTTCAAAAGCTTTCAACTCTTTAGTCATGTCGCTTCCCGTAACTTTTTCCCAAAAATTCATTACTTCCTCTCCTTTAACTCGTTAATTTTTGACGATACGAAATCCCACTTTTCCCAAAACCTCCCCAGCTCCTTACGCCCCGCGTCATTGAGCGTAAAAAACTTTCGCTGCGGTCCCATATCGGATGGTTTTTTAGTTATCTCTACCAGTTTGTTTTTCTCAAGCCGCACCAAAATAGTATAAACTGTTCCATCCACAACATCTGAAAATCCCAGGGCGTTCAACCGACGTGTAATCTCGTAGCCATAGATTTCTTCGTGGCTGATTATTTCAAGCACACAGCCTTCCAGCACACCTTTGAGCATTTCCGTAAGGTTCTCCAACCTAATTCCTCCTCGCTATTCTGTATTACTTACTACTGGTATATAGTAACACGTAGTAGCTGTAGTGTCAATACGATATATTTATTTTATCAATAAAGCAGAAAACTTATAATGTAAAAATCCTCTATCTCTGCAATATGGAGATAGAGGATTTTCTATTATAGCAAGCCTACATTTAATTTTTATCAAAACTCAAAGCCTTAGGCATATCAATATTTTTCGTTCCTTGAATTACATATATACGGTATTCTAAGCTTCACAAAAAGGATTGGAAATCAGCTTTCCAGAAGCCCAGCCTATCTTGCCGTTATTTCGCAAGTAAGGCTTTAAATTTCTTTGCAAGGAAGTTTCTTCCGGTAATTCCTCTAAAGGAATAGTTCTGCTTCCATATACCCAATCCATAAAACCGAAATTATCCTCTTCAACACTCTCAATTTCAAATGACTTCTGAAATTGCAATATTCTAGAGTTTTTAGGCAAAATATTCTTTAATGCGGGTGAAAGTAACCAAGAGCTGCACACCATATCAACCCCTGCAAAATCAGGATAATACTTCTTAAAAAACTCTAATGCTTCTATATAGGATTTGTGAAGCTTGTCCATTGTCATATGAGCATCCGACGGAATATGAATATCAATCAAATGACAATTATTTACTATTCTCATTTCATATTCCAGCTCTCCAATTCGATATTCCACCATAGAAATCTGACGAACTGCCCACCACGCCAGCATATAACTATAACATCCATGTCTATCCTTATCGTCTTGCAAAAATCTAGTAAAAAACTTCATGGTAGCAATAAATATTTCTTCAGATATACCAAGTTCCTTGTATTTATCATATATGTCACATACACATCGCAGCTGGCAGGTTAAAATTTTTATTCCATCCTTATCAGGCTCCAACAAACAATTCAAACGCTCAATCGCACTTTCCCAGCCTTCCGGGTGCTTCATTTGTTCTAACTCTGTTTCCATACCTTTAAAATCTAAACAACTCTCATACTCTATTAACTTCTCTTGAACTTCATTTTGTATTTCCAGCAAGTTACAAAGCTCAACTATTTTCATTACAGCTTTCCTCCTATTTCATCTTTAAATAATAATTTTCATTTACTCTCATAAGCTACTTTTTTATCCATGTATAGTTATATACTATCAAAATCTAAATATGAATTAAAGCCGATTCTGTCTTCTATGACTTGTAAAGATACTCAAAAACTCTTCAATTCTAATAAATAATCTACTTTCTTATAAAACTTAACTCTTTTGATAATGTTTTTCTAACGGGACAGTTTTCTGCTAATCTGATAACTTCTTGTTTTTTGTTTTCCGAAATATCTCCTATAATATCTATATTGTAAATAAAGCTTGAATTTTCATCTTTTATATCTAATTCAACAGTAACATTTACATCATCATATATGATATTTAGTTTGTCCAAAACCATCCTTGTTGTAATGTTCATGCATGAAGCCAATGCAGCACACAATAATTCATGCGGCCTAAAGTCTTGCCCTTTTCCTCCCTTTTGTGGTAATACATCTGTATCAAAAGTATTAATTCCGTTTGATACTCTTGTCAAATAGTTTTGTTTTTCACTACTAGCTACAACCATGTTTTTCCCTCCGCCTATTGAAATTTAATACAAATAATTTAGTGAAGCACTGCTGCTTCACTTTTTTGCAATTATAAATATTCTTTTAAATTCAAACAATATTGTTCCGTTTTCACTCTCCGCATAATGTTGCTTTGTTTTAGTATATAGCATTTTCATAAAAGCATCCGCTTGTTTATCATTCAATGCCTCAAGGTACGGTATTAATGCAGTTCCTTTTATAAATTCAATTATGGAAGCGTGGTCTTTCATTTGATGAATATAATTAGTTTGCCATATCTCAATGTTTGAATAATATTTGCTGAATATATCATAATATTCTTTTAAACTAAAATTAAAACAAGTGCTTTGATCCATGTTGCAGAAGAGCACTTGTTCCTTATCAAATTCTATAGCCGTATTCTTAATAATTTGTGAAATCATCATTTCTTCAAATGCCGGAATTTGAAGAGCAAATATTCCGTTTTCATTTAACATTTCTCTAGTATTCATAACAAACTCATTTTGATTATGCAGCCACTGCAAAAATGCATTTGAGAAAACAAGGTCAAAAGCACCCAAATCATCTAATTTCTTACTGCAATCTCTTCGGATCCATGTTACATCCTCCACTAAGCTCTTAGCTTGCTTGAGCATATTTTCCGATAAGTCAACTCCAACTATTTCAGAATTCCGAAATCTTTTCCTTAATGTAAATGTGCTCATCCCTGATCCACAACCTATATCAATTATTTTATTGCATTCTCCAATATCTACTTTATTAAGCAAATCAATAGAAGGTTGTATTCTTTCTTTTCTAAATTTATCATATTCATCAGCACTCCACATTCATATCTCCTTCTTCCAAAATTATTATTTATTTCATTTTACTAATAGTGTATAGTATTTGTAAAATGAATATTATCAATGACTGTAATTCCATTTTAGAATAGGTGATATTATGAATACGGAATGCTTAAAAACTTTTATCACACTTGCCAAACTACAAAACTTTACATCAACAGCTGATTCTCTTTACATTTCTCAATCTACTGTAACAAAGCGTATTTCTGAGCTTGAAAGAGAATTGTGTACAAAGTTATTTTCTCGTAACTATAAAAATGTATGTTTAACCCCAGAAGGCATAATTTTCTATAAATATGCTAAAAGAATTTTAGAATTAGAAGAAATATCTGCAAAAGAGATCCATTCCTCTGTAAAGTATACAAATCACTTACGAATTGGATGTACAAACGCCTTATATGAAAGTTCAGTTCAAAAGAAAATTCAAGAATTTTACCAAGCTCCACACAATTCTATCAAAGTGGTAATTGGTCATTCTAACGAATTAATATCAAAC
>JAEZDX010000215.1 GCA_023417975.1 Bacillota bacterium | reverse complement strand
GCACAGAGTCAGGCAGAACTTGCGGAAGACTTAAACAGTATGATAGGTAAATTTAAATTATAACAGAAGGTAAAGCTCTCAGGCAAAGTCATAAATTGTCTGAGAGTTTTTCTATCTTGAGGAGATTAATATATTATTTGATATATTAAAAAGTATGTATTGACATATTTATTGAAATTGAATAAAATTAAATTGTACACAATATAAGAGGGGTGAAAGAAATGAGTATTTATGATTTTAAAGTAAAAGATATTGAGGGTAATGATGTATGTTTGGACAAATACAAAGGAAAGGTATTATTAATAGTGAATACAGCCAGCAAATGCGGCTTCACACCGCAATATGAGGGATTGGAAAGGCTGTATAAAGAATTTGGTAATGAAAAGTTTGAAATCCTTGGATTTCCATGTAATCAGTTTGCAAATCAGGAACCGGGAGATAATGAAGCAATAAAAAACTTTTGCGAGCTCACTTATGACATTACTTTTCCTATATTTGAAAAAATAGATGTAAATGGCAAAGATGCCCATCCCCTTTACAATTATTTGACTAACGAAAAAAAAGGAATACTGGGAGGAGCAGTTAAGTGGAATTTTACTAAATTCCTCGTAGATACTGAAGGAAATGTAGTAGACAGATATGCTCCAACAACTGCACCTATTAAATTAGAAGGTAAAATTAAGGAGTTAATTAATAAATAAAACAATTAATTTTGCTGAAAAAGTTCGTTTTAGGTTGACATAAGCGAAATGTTGTTGTAAACTAGCAGTGGAATTTAATATGACCTCACTTTTACTGGTGGGGTAGAGGCGCGGTATTTAACAGTCCTTGGATGAGCATGAGAAGCAATGATGCCAAAGGAGAAGGAAATATCGCCGAAGCTTATAATATTTCTCAGTATTATTTGCTGGGTCTGTAGTTAATAGCTGCAGGACTGTCTCAATAGACATCCCGGTTTATTGAGTTGTGCTATCTCATTTGGGAAAAAAGGGGTTTAGGAGTAATTGCGTGCATTATGACCTGAGATCGCCTCAGGTCTTTTTTGTTGCCAAAATACTTGATTTTCTAAAGATAGTGCTGTTCATAGAGGATGAGCATTTAAATTTCAATAACAATATATGCCAAACTAGGGGGAATAATTATGAAAAGAAAATTATCATTATTACTGACTGTAACTTTATCAGCAGCTATGCTGTTTACTGCCTGCACAAAAAAGAATGATTCCACTAATGAAAATGCTTCTGGAAATAAAGGAACATTTAAGGTAGGTATGGAATGTGGATATGCGCCATTTAATTGGACACAGATGAAAAACACAAACGGTGCTGTTAAAATCCAAGGGAGTTCTGAATATGCCGGTGGATACGATGTAGAAATTGCGAAGAAAATAGCTGACAGTATGGGAAAAGAGTTAGTCATTGTTAAGACAAAATGGGAGGGACTTTTGCCTGCATTAACATCTGGTAAAATTGATGCAATTATTGCAGGAATGTCACCTACAGCTGAGAGAAAAGAAAGCATCGATTTTTCCGATAACTATTATACTTCAAACCTTGTAATGGTAGTAAAGAAAGGCGGGAAGTTCGATGGGGCATCTTCAATTCAAGATTTCAGTGGAGCTAAGATTACTGCTCAGTTAAATACTTTTCATTATACAGTAATCGATCAGATAAATGGTGTATCAAAGCAAACAGCGATGGCGGACTTTCCAACAATGCGAGTTGCCCTTGAATCAGGAAAAATAGACGGTTATGTTTCAGAACGCCCTGAAGGCGTGAGTGCGCAGACAGCTAATAGTAAATTTAAGATGGTTGAGTTTAAAGATGGCTTCAAAACATCTCCTGAAGATACTGCTGTTGCCGTAGGTGTTGTCAAAAATAGTGCACTAACAGAACAAATTAATAAAGCATTGGCTAAAATTTCTGAAGATCAGCGTAAAGAAATTATGGATAATGCAATAAAGAATCAACCAGCAGCACAATAAATATTGTCTTATATCGGGTGCATTTTACAGCTCCCGATTTCCTAATAAAAGAGGGGGATTTCGAAGATGAGTCTGGAGAAGATAATAAATACCTTTTCGCATTATTACCCCATGTTTTTGCGAGGAGCGGGGGTAACTCTGTTAATATCAATGATTTGAACTGTAGTTGGATCGGCTATAGGACTACTTATTGGAGTTATTCGTACTATACCTATGCCTGAACGTGGATTTAAAAGATACTTACTTAAAACTATAAACGCTGTTCTATCCATCTATATAGAAATTTTCAGAGGAACACCAATGATTGTACAAGCTGTAGTTATTTTCTACGGTACAGCCCAAGCTTTTGGATGGGAATTATCGCCACTGTTTGCAGGAATACTCATTGTTTCAATAAATACGGGCGCGTATATGTCTGAAATTGTCCGAGGTGGTATAGTGTCTATAGATAAAGGACAGTTCGAGGCTGCCCAAGCTATAGGTATGAGCCATGCTCAGACAATGTTTAATATAGTATTACCACAGGTAATCAGGAATATCTTGCCTGCAACAGGAAATGAGTTTGTTATAAATATTAAAGATACTTCAGTTCTCAACGTAATTGCTGTAACGGAATTATACTTTCAAGCTAATTCAATTACAGGAATGAACTTTGACTATTTTGATACATTCTTTGTTGCATCGGTAATATATTTAATTATGACTTTTACAATTACAAGAATTCTGCGTTTTGCAGAGAGAAAAATGGACGGACCAGATAACTATATTATGTATGCCAATCAGATGCAGGTTGAAACACCTGAAGATGCTTTGAGAAGAACGAATAGCGGCAATGTAACTAATTATTAGGCGAAGGAGGGAAAGCATGGAAAAGATAATTGATATTCAACATTTAAATAAATCCTTTGGTACTCACGAAGTATTGAAAGATATTGATTTTTCCGTAAATAGTGGAGAAGTTGTTTGTATTATCGGCTCATCCGGTTCGGGTAAATCAACCCTTCTTCGTTGTATAAATCTTTTGGAAAAGCCAAGCGGCGGTAAGATTATATATAAAGGTGAAAATATATTAGATGATAAACATGATGTGTGTTCTTATCGAACAAGATTGGGCATGGTATTTCAGCAGTTTAATTTGTTTAATAACCATAATGTTTTAAATAATTGCATGGTAGGACAGATAAAAGTATTAAAGCGTTCAAAAGAAGAGGCAAAAGATGTGGCAATGAAATATTTAAAGGTCGTGGGTATGGAGCAGTATATAAATGCAAAACCAAGACAGCTATCCGGTGGGCAAAAACAGCGTGTAGCAATTGCAAGAGCTCTGTCCATGGAACCAGATGTTCTGCTGTTTGACGAACCGACTTCAGCTCTTGATCCTGAAATGGTGGGGGAAGTTTTGAAGGTTATGAAGGAACTTGCACAATCAGGTCTGACAATGCTTGTAGTAACCCACGAAATGGGTTTTGCTAAGGAAGTTTCTGATCGTGTTGTATTTATGGACAAAGGAGTTATAGCAGAAGAAGGGACTCCTGATCAAATTTTCAATAGTCCTGCGCAGGAGAGGACAAGGGAATTTTTAAAGCGTACATTGGAAGAGAAATAAGATAAAGCTGTATGGTGAGACAGAAAATGTTTCATTGTACAGCTTTATTTATGTTAGATAAAAATGAAAGTACATTGGTGGAAGATGTCCTAAACATTTGTATTTAGTGGTTATTTCTTGTATAATTGACTATTATAGATTAGTAAGCTTATATTTTGAAAAAATTACTTTGGAGGATAATTATATGAAAAGGTTAACAGGGCTAGCCGTATTAATTATACTTGTTATAGCATTTGGTATTGGATGCTCTAAACAAGTATTCAATGGGAATCGTACTAGCAATGACAAGCAATTTATTATGAATTATACAATACTTAATAGAGAAGAAACACAGAATCTAAAATTATATGAGGGTACTACGGTTAATGTAATTATTGAGAATAAGTCAGGAAAGCTGAAGGTGCTTGTAACAGACTCAAGGGGAGAAGAAATATATAGGGCGGATAATGCCGCTACCGGTAAGTTTTCCATACAAATATCAAAGACAGACAGCTATAAGTTTTCCGTCACAGGGAAAAAAGCCAATGGTGGAGTTAGCTTTAAGGTAGAATAGTATTATAAAATATTAATAAGGGGCGAAAAAGTATGAAAGTGCTTTTATATGGATGTGGTGCAGTAGGC
>JAEZDX010000638.1 GCA_023417975.1 Bacillota bacterium | reverse complement strand
GCACAGCATCATATTCACATAGAAAGCACAATCTGGGATAGCCGCTTCCGTACTCAGCATAGAAGGCAGTGTCTATATCAAGATATTTATCGGTAACTTTGAAATTATCTTTTTTTAGCATATCAATTAAAAGTTTACATGCTTTTTCCTCTTTATAACTCTTTTCAGGATTATCATATAAATACTTTGTAATATTGTATATATCATCCCTAATTGTGTACAAATATGATATTATTTCTTGCTTCATAAGTCTTCCTCCACTTTTTTGGATCTAATAATATATTTGCTTTTCTGCATAATAAAGTTATTTTCTCCTAACCTTGATAATTATATTTACTTTAAATTTTATATTTTTTTTTAAAAATAAAAAAAAGTTTAATAAAAAGAGTGGACAAAATAAATTTTGGGTAAAAGCTGAATACAATATAGTATACGGGGCAATAATCAAGATAACATTAACAAGTTTAAGGGGGTGCATGCCATTCCGTAAGGGTAGACAGGGGCTTTATAATAGTTAATAAATCTCAAGCGGAATGTCAGGTCTGATGGAAAAACAAAGATGTATTATATGTAGAAAGTCACTAAACAATGGTATAATAATTAATGGGAGAATAATATGCAAATCATGTGAAGACAGAGTGGTTAACGCAGCAGTTAATACGGACTTTTATAACTATTATAGAGATTGTATTAAAAAGACTGTAGTGGACTTGCTCTTGAGAGAGAGAAGCACAAGTAGTCAAAGCTATAGATAATCCTCTGATATGTTTGAAATATACTGAGAGGCGGATGACAAGTGGGGAGAACACCAATTTTAGATGCTCTTATAAAGTACATTGGAGAAGAGAATTCACCTTTCTCAATGCCGGGGCATAAAGCCGGAAGAGGTTTTGTAAATTGCGACAAGGCGGATGTAATGAGTAAAATATTACTAAGTGGAGATATAACAGAGGTAGATGGGTTAGATAATCTGCACAATCCTGATGGTATAATTAAAGAAGCTCAACAACTATTGAGCAGTTTATACAGCAGCAGCAAGTCATACTTTCTGGTGAATGGAAGTACCAGTGGAAACCTAGCTATGATATTTTCTGCATTTGATGAAGGAGATAAAGTACTCGTTGAGCGAAATTGCCATAGGTCCATTTTTAACGGAATTATTATGAGAAAGCTTAGGCCTGTCTATATAAAAAATTATATAAACTATGAATATAATGCTCCCATATCAATAGATATGGAGCATTTTTTGCAAAGTCTGGAACTTAACAAGGACATAAAGGGAATAATAATTACATATCCAAATTACTATGGTATTGCAGCAGATCTAAATCTTATTTCCAAAATATGCAGAACTAGAGGAATTAAAGTTTTGGTAGATTGTGCGCATGGGGCACATTTTGGAATTTCTCCTAAGTTACCCGAAAATCCAATGAAACTGGGAGCTCATATGGCTGTAATGAGTGCGCACAAAACCTTGCCAAGTTTAACTCAGACTGCGTATCTGCATATAAGTGAGGAAATGGATAAGGAAGAAGTAGAGTTTTATGTCAGTGCCTTTTCATCAACGAGCCCTTCGTACATATTTATGGCGGCTATGGATTATGCTAGGGAATATATGCAGTCCAAAGGTAAAGTTGAATTCGAAAGGTGCATAAATATTGCAGAGCAGTATAGGACTAAAATAAATACTTCAGATATATTCCATGCAATTTCAGAGGAAGATATACTTGAAAAAAACAAAATGGAAAAAATAAGCATGGACAGAACAAGATTGGTGATAAACATAAAAAAAGGATATAATGCACATAGAATATTGGAATATCTGAAAAATAAGAATGTACAATGTGAGATGAGTGATGGCTTCAATTTAGTTTTGATTCTATCTCCTTTTAATACTATAGAGGATTATGAAAAATTGATAAATGCACTAAGGGATTGTCCAGTAGAGGAATTTAAGTGCAATTACTTTCCTGTACAAACAAGCAATATTCCGGTACAAAAGTATACACCATGGGAAGCTTCTCGGATGAAACATGAAAAAATAAATATAGCCCATTGTATTGGGCATATAAGTGCCGCCAACATTGTGCCGTATCCACCGGGGATTCCAATAATAATGATGGGAGAACGTATAGATAGTGATACATATCGTATGATACAATATTATATGGATAATGATGTGACCATTCTTGGAATGGAAGATAATGCAATAAATATTTTGACTTAAGAAAAGAGGTTAAGTTTATGAAGGGAAAGTTGATTATAATTGACGGTTCAGATGGAAGTGGAAAAGCAACTCAGAGCCTTACTCTGTTTGCAAGGCTGCAGGTGGATGGATACAAAGTTAAGAAGGTGGAATTTCCGGACTATAGCAGTCAATCTTCTGCTTTGATAAAGATGTATCTGAATGGAGATTTGGGAAGCAATCCTGAAGATGTAAATGCATATGCTGCCTCCACATTTTATGCTGTGGACAGATTTGCTTCTTATAGGATGAAATGGAAAGATTTTTATGAAGAAGGCGGAGTAATACTTGCAGACAGGTACACTACATCAAACATGGTGCATCAGGCTGCAAAGATTGATGATATAAAGGAACGTGATCGGTACCTTGACTGGCTTTGGAATTTTGAATTCAATCTTTTTGCGCTTCCGGTGCCTGATGCGGTATTCTTTTTGGATGTTCCTCCGGAATGCAGCAGAAGTCTGATGGAGAACAGAGCTAATAAGTTTACAGGAGAAGAAAAAAAGGATATACATGAGAGTGACAACAGCTTTTTGGAAAGATCCTATAATAATGCTAAATACATAGCAAGCAAATATGGATGGACCACTATACAATGTGTAGAAAATGGAGAAATGCACTCCATTGATGAAATTCATGAAAAGATATATGTTAAAGTAAAAGAGGTTTTAAGTAAGTAAACTCAGGAATTATTGGAATTTTATTTTGTTATTGGTCTATTTTGAACAGTGCAAATGTGATAAAATATTATTAATAAAAAGTGAGAGTTAAGGAGGGGTCATTATGAAACTTATAATTGCCATTGTCCAAGATGATGATGCAGCTGACTTGATAGATGTACTTACTGAAGGCGGCTTTAGAGTAACAAAGCTGGCTACTACAGGAGGATTTTTAAAGTCCGGTAATACGACCTTGATGATTGGAGTTGAAAAGGAAAAAGTAGATGAAGTACTTACAGTAATTGAGGATGTATGCAAAACAAGAGATCAAGTTGTAACATCCCCATCACCTGTAGCAGGTGCTACAGGGGTATATGTTCCTTATCCTATTGAGGTTGAAGTTGGCGGGGCAACTATATTTGTTATAGATGTAGATAAATTCATTAGGTATTAATCTTTAGGAAGTGGTGACATGAGACAAAGTGAAATAATAGGGCATAATGAAGTAAGAAGATATTTTCTAAATGCAATAGAGCGTGGAGCTTTGTCTCATGCACATCTTATTCTTGGAGAAAATGGAATCGGAAAAAGCCTTCTGGCTCAAGAATTTGCTGTAAAAATTCTTGGTAAAGAGGAAATAAAACCCTATGTAGATATTATTGAGTTCAAAGTGCCAAAGGGCAAGAAGACCATTGGGGTAGATGATATTCGAAGTGTCATTGAGGAGGTTTCTAAGAGGCCTTTTGAAGGAGATAAGAAGGTAATCATAGTATATAATGGAGATATGATTACAGTTCAGGCTCAAAATGCTTTCCTTAAGACTATAGAAGAGCCTCCAAGAGGAGTTTTTATTTTTATACTGGCAGAAAACGGTGAAGCAATATTGGATACTATAAAATCACGGTGCCAAATTCACAAGCTTAATAGGCTTAAAGGTGATGAAATAGAGAAATTTATAGATCAAAAATATCCTAGTCTGGGCACAATAGAGAGAGAATCAATACTTGCCTTTGCTAACGGTATTCCAGGCAGATGCGAATATTTTATGGATAGCGATGAGTTCAAGAATTTACGAAATCTAGCGGTAAATCTGCTTATGGATATTAATACGACTAGGGAATCGGAATTTTTAAGTTACAGTGGAGAGCTATTAAAGCACAAGGATAATTGTGATGAGATTTTGGATTTGATACTCTCTTTTATAAGAGATATTTTAATATATAAAGATACAGGCAGTACTGAATTGATTATGAATAAAGATAAAATTGAATATATTATTAAGTGTGCAGGAGAATTTTCATATAATAAGTTGGAACAAATGATTAATGCTATAAATAGCGGAAAAGGTAATTTAAGAAGCAATGTGAATCCGGGATTAACCTTTGATGTAATGTTAATAACGATGTTGAATTCGTAATTTAAAATGTATTTATTACGTAGCTTGAACTATTGAAATACATAAATGTGGAGGTCATTATGGTAAAAGTCGTAGGAGTACGGTTTAAAAAAGCTGGGAAGATATATTATTTTGATCCAAGTAACCTTGAAATAAAGGAAGGCGACAGTATAATTGTTGAATCAGCAAGAGGAATAGAGTTCGGAGATTGTGTTATAGGCCCAAAAGAAATAAAAGAAGAAGAAATTGTTGCACCTTTAAAGTGCGTACTAAGGCGTGCTACAGATGAAGATATAAGAATACATTATGATAATAAGGCAAAGGAACAGGATGCCTTTAATATATGCTTGGAAAAGATATCCCAGCATAATTTGAATATGAAATTAATTGATGTTGAATATACATTTGATAACAACAAGGTTATCTTTTATTTTACTGCGGACGGAAGAGTGGACTTTAGAGAATTGGTTAAGGATTTAGCTACAATATTTAAAACAAGAATTGAATTAAGGCAAATAGGTGTTAGAGATGAAGCCAAGATGGTAGGCGGATTGGGACCTTGTGGAAGGCCGCTGTGTTGTTCTTCATTTTTAGGAGACTTTGCATCTGTATCCATTAAGATGGCAAAGGAACAAAATCTTTCTTTGAATCCTACTAAAATTTCCGGAATATGCGGAAGGCTAATGTGCTGTCTTAATTATGAGCAAAAGACTTACGAAGATATAAGAAGAAAGCTGCCTAAAGCGGGTTCAGTGGTCAATACTCCCAAAGGTAAAGCAGAGGTTATTTCCAACAGTGTTGTTAAAGAGAGAGTCAAAGTTAAAGTGAGCCTTAATGATGGTGAAGAAACTATTGACGAATTCAGCATATACGATATTTCACTTGTTTCAGGCGGATATGAGGGTACAGTAAGTGAGGATGAAATTAAGATTGAAATTAATGATGAAGTAGATGAGGTTGAAGTAAAGCAACTTTTTAAGGAAAACTGAGGTGTAATTATGAAATCTGCAATAAAGGTATGTAGCATGAACAATATTGAAGATGTAAATAATGTGAGGCGTGCGATTTCCAGCCATCAAGGTGTGGTAGCATGTGAGATCAGCCAAGAAAAGGGAGAAGTTAATGTAGTATATGACGATTACTTTGTCAATTTGGATAAAATAATTGAGTCAATTGAGGACTTAGGATATACAGTTCTTTAAAAAAGACTTTAAAAAATTTATAAATCGTGATAAAATTATAAGTGGACATGTTATGTCTAAATCTTTAAGGAGGTGTTTATAATGGCATACATAATCACAGACGCATGTGTTAGTTGTGGAGCTTGCGCTTCAGAATGTCCAGTAAGTTGTATAGAACAGGGAGACACTCAGTTTGTTATAGATGCTTCCGCTTGCATTGAGTGTGGAAATTGCGCTAATGTTTGTCCTGTTGGAGCACCAGTACAAGAGTAGCAGAAAATAAAAAAGACCGCCGGATGGTGGCCTTTTTTGTTTTTCCCTATAATATTTATTTTGATTTATAATCCAATATCTTTACGCTGTTAAAGGTATTGGAGACTTTGTTTAGGTTAAGCGAACAGCTTCCTATCCTTTCACTGTTTCCCATCTTAACAATAAATTTATCAGCACCATCCAATATAAAGGATAATGAATTTGTACCATAGTGCATTGGTATTACAATGTGACTGTTAAGTTTCTTTGCTATTTGCGCCGCTTCTTCTCCATCTATAGTGTAATTACCGCCTACAGGTATGAGTAAAACATCTATAACTCCAATCTGAGTAGCAGTTTCTTCTGTAAGTTCATGACCTAAATCCCCCATATGACATATAGACAGTCCATCCATTTTAATAATAAATATTATATTGTCGCCTCTTTTTGCACCGTTATATTTATCATGGAATGACGGAATTCCCTTGATTGCAAGATCGTTTACAACATAGTCACCGGGCTTATCGATAATATTAGGGATGCCGGGGAGAGCTTTAGTATAATTGTGGTCAAAGTGCTGATGGCTTACAGTTACTATATCTACAGTTTCATTAGGCATAGGGTAACCCACTGAAGGATCAAAGGGATCAGTTAAAAGTTTCCTTCCATTACTATCTTTAAGAAGAAAACAGGAATGGCCATACCAAGTAATTTCCATATGTAAACTCCTTTCGAATTTATTTATATTCATTATATCGAAAATAGGTTAATATTTCTATCGCTTATAAATAGTACCTAATTGTATTAATTCATTAGTTTGCTCATAATTAAGAAAAATCATACATAAGATTTAAATGAAAAATAATAACCCGAGATTATACAAATTGATTGAAATTATGAGGCTCCACAGAAAGATAAACGCTATAAGATGAACCTCTATAAAGTTGATATACCGATTTTGGTATGTAAAAGGAAGGGGGATATAAATGAGAAGTATTCAGCAGCAGTACTATACAAAAACAAAGAATGGATTGATCAGCAAAACAGAAGGCTACGATACGATTGCAAAATCTCATAAGCTCGATGACGATTTTATAGTAGAAGTGTTGCATAAAATATGTGTATATAAGGCACCTTATATTTCGGTAAATTATGGCAACAAAGTAGGAAGAGGGTATCCGGAGGTACTAACCTGTATTCATGCGAGTTCAGGAGAACTTATCATCGGAAAAACAATATATAGAGACTATAATATCTCAGGTGAACAGGATCAATATTTTGTTCATAATTATATAATCCCTGAAGATATGAAGAAACCATATATAATGGATGTACGGAATATTTTATATATAAATAGTTTTGCAGAGCAGAAAGGTGATTTTGAACAGTTAGAAGAAGTAGAGTTTTTACCATATAACAGTTATGAATCAAGAAGTGAAAGTTCTGCTGATCTGTTTAAGAAGTTGGGGATAACAGATTACATATTTAAGAATATGGTTTATTCCATAATTATGTCGGCAGTTAATAACCGGAGAGTATATATTAGGTTGGATGCTCCAATGGGGGAACTTTACAAATATTCAAGATTACTTCTGGAATACCTCCTTGATTCAGTCCCATATGAAATACGGGGTAGGATAGGATTTACAACCTATAGAGGAGAAAACTTGGATGAAGATCACATTAATATAGCTTTTATAAGTGAAATTATGAAAGCCACGGATAGAGAAGCCTTGAGGAACGGATATGTCTTTGATTTTAGAAACAATGAAACAAAGAACTTTGGGTCGGAGTTAAACATTCATTCATATTTAGATTTTACTATAAGGAATTTGGAAAATCCAAGACAATTGGAAAAATATTATGAATTCATTGATGAGATATTTACTATTGAGGTGGATGGCAAAATAAAAACCTCTATAAATATGTATGATAAGCTTTTAAGTTTATATATGAATCAATACTCAACACATAATATGTATTTAGGCGACAGAGATATATTTCTTCATATTTTAAATGAGCTTCTCGGAATAAAGGGTATCAATATGAACAAAATTGAGGAGATATTTGAAATAATAATAAGACATGAAAATCAAAGGATGAATGATGAAAAAATAGTTCATAAGCCTATTAGCAGTATTAAAATAGTGGTTAGGATGTTCGGAGTAAGTAAAAAAATAGATGTATTGATAGAAAAGTTTATAGTTAAATGCGTTGAACTGTGCGATCTTGATGAAATAACGTTAATACTTGAAGAAATTAAGCAAAACAGTGCCTTGGAGAAGAGTATTATAACTGAGTTGTTCGGCAGCTATGCTCCTGGAAAGGAGAAATTAATCACGTATATCAAGGACAAAGTAAAGCTGCTCAGTGATATAGAAGATATAAAACAATTTATTACCAGATGGCTTGAGGTATGTCCTAAGATTACTTCAGATGAGCAATTTATTCAGTCGGTAGAAGATAGAATCAATTTGATAATATATTCAATAATTAATAATTCACAAACAAAATTAAATATGGTTGATAGAC
>JAEZDX010000587.1 GCA_023417975.1 Bacillota bacterium | reverse complement strand
TATAAAAACTACGGAAGCATCTATAACAGGTCAGTATCTTACCGGTAAAAAGAAGATTGAAATTCCTGAAGTAAGAAGAATACCTAACGGAAAGTGGATTAAAGTAAAAGGTGCTAAAGAGAATAATTTGAAAAATATAGATGTGGAATTTCCTCTTGGGGTGTTTACTGCTGTAACGGGTGTATCAGGTTCAGGCAAGAGTACTCTTGTAAATGAAATATTGTATAAGGCGTTAAATAAGAAGATAAATAATTCAAGAGCATACCCGGGAGTGCATAAGGAAATATTGGGTTATGAGCACATTGATAAAATTATAGATATAGATCAAAGCCCTATTGGAAGGACGCCGCGCTCGAATCCTGCAACCTATACCGGAGTTTTTGACATGATAAGAGATGTGTATTCCAATACTTCGGAAGCTAAAATGAGAGGCTATAAGCCAGGAAGGTTCAGCTTCAACGTTAAGGGCGGAAGATGTGAGGCCTGCAGCGGAGATGGAATAATCAAGATTGAAATGCAGTTTCTTTCTGATGTATATGTGCCTTGTGAAGTATGCAAAGGTAAGAGATATAACAGAGAAACTCTTGAGGTAAAATATAAGGGTAAGAATATTGATGAAGTTTTAAATATGACGGTGGAAGAGGGCTTGGAATTCTTTGAAAACATACCTAGAATTAATAATAAGCTTCAGACTTTATTTGATGTAGGGTTAGGATATGTAAGGCTTGGACAGCCTTCAACACAGTTGTCCGGTGGTGAAGCTCAAAGAATAAAACTTGCCTATGAGCTGTCTAAAAGAAGTACCGGAAAGACCCTTTATATTTTGGATGAACCTACAACAGGTTTGCATGTTGATGATGTGAGCAGATTGGTTACAATCCTTCAGAGACTAGTTGATGCAGGTAACTCTGTAATTGTAATTGAGCATAACCTTGATGTAATAAAGTGTTCGGATTATATTATTGATTTGGGTCCTGAGGGAGGAGCTAAAGGCGGCACTATCATCGGAAAAGGAACGCCTGAGGAAATTTGCGCCAATAAGTTGTCTTACACAGGACAATACCTGAAAAAAATGTTATAATTAATTTTAGACTAGCATAAAGTAATTAATGCTAGTCTTTAAAATATTTTTAGGGCAGGTGATATTATGAATTTAGCAAAACTGCTGAGGCCTGTTTTTGTGGTTTTATTCATAGCAATTATTTATTTAATTATCTTTATGGCATTGAGAATTATGTATAAGGATGTAAAAAACGGGGATAAGAAAAAGATATTGAGAAAATCTTTAGGGTTAGAGGTTTTAAATGCAGGCGAAAATATAGCTTTAAAAAAGGGCAGCATCATACCGATACATAGTTTGGTGTCTTTAGGAAGAAGAGAGGATAATACTGTAGTGCTAAACGATCCTTATGCTTCAGGACATCATGCAAAGCTATATATAAAAAATACTGACTATATTTTAGAAGATTTGAATAGTACTAATGGTACTTTGCTTAATGATGAAAAGGTTGAAGGTAAAGTATTGATTGAAGCAGGAGATGAGATAAAAATAGGAAGCGCGGTTTTCAAGGTTATCGGCTAGTGGAGTTAATCCACTGAAGCCGAATTAAAAGTAGTATATGAAGACTTCGCGATTTATTTAAAGCGTTTAAAGAAGGTGATAGCATGAAAAGCAAAAGAGGCGAGTTAAAGCTTGTCTTTATGACTTATTTACTATGCTTTGCAATATTCGGGAATCTATTTGTTTTAAAGCAGCCTTTTGATAAAGGAGCACTTATAATGGCCTTTATCATATGTCTGCTTTTTACCTATGCGTACATTATAATAAGACGTTTCTTTCCTGATGGGGATAAATTCATTATAATCTTTGCAGCTATGCTTTCAATTGTAGGTATTGCAATGTTGCACAGACTTGATCCCGTATTGGAAACCTCGTTGGCAATTAAGCAGATAATATGGTTTACCGTAGGTATGGCCGGCTTTATAGCAATTATTGTATTGCTGCCGGATTTGAGGACCTTTGCAAAGTATAAATACGTATATATGATTGCAACTATTATTTTAATGGCTATGGCAACCTTTATAGGAAGTGAAAGAGGTGGCTCCAAGAACTGGGTTTATGTAGGTTCCTTCGGGTTTCAGCCTTCAGAAGTAGGTAAGCTTTTTCTAACGGCTTATCTTGCTTCTGCATTAAAGGATTATAAAAACTTTAAAAATCTTTTTGAACCGGCCTTTGTAGTGATGCTTTCCTTAGGGTTCATGGTTTTGCAGAAGGACTTGGGTTCAGCATTAATATTTTTCGGACTTTCAGTTACTATGCTGTACATAGCCACTTCAAAGTTTAAATATGTGGCAGTATGTTTCGTACTGTTTGCTTTAGGGGCATTTGTAAGCTACAAGCTTTTTGACCATGTAAGAGTTCGTGTGGATATTTGGCTTAATCCTTGGGCAGATCCTTACGTTAAGGGACATCAGCTAATACAATCCCTTATTGCAATAGCTTCAGGTGGTTTTTTTGGAACAGGTCTGGGTATGGGACATCCGGAATTTGTACCCGTTAGAGAAAGTGACTTTATTTTTGCAGCTATATGTGAGGAATTTGGAGTTCTCATCGGCTTCGGAATAATAATACTTTACTTCCTATTGTTTTACAGATGCATCAGAGCAGCGTTATTCTCAGATGATAGGTTTTCACAGCTGTTGGCAGTAGGCTACAGTTCTATGATAGCCAGCCAGGTACTCGTAATTATAGGAGGGGTCGTCGGCGCAATACCGCTGACGGGAATTACTATGCCGCTTATAAGCTATGGCGGAACTTCCATGTTTGCTACGTTCTTTGCGCTTGGAATAATTCAAAAGATTTCAGAAGACGCAAAGGCAGTGTGACATATTTTATAAGGCGAACAGAGAAGTTAGCTTTATCAGATGTAAAAGGCATAGAAAGAGAGGTGCAGTATGGACGATTTATCTACCAGTATAAAAAAGGTTTTAATAGTTTTTCTGCTGCTTTTCGTAGCACTTATATCATATTTTAGTTATTTTATCGCCATCGATGGTCCATCGGTAGCCGGTAAGATACAAAACAAAAGGCTTTGGGCTAAACGAAATGAAATATTAAGAGGAACTATTTATGACAGGGCTGGAAATGCGCTTACAAAAAGCTCGAAGGTTGATACGTTAACACAGAAAAGAGAGTATGTAGGCGGAGCGGTTTTCGCTCACGTTTTGGGTTATGTTGATCCTAAATACGGACTAAGCGGTTTGGAAGCTACTTATGACCAGGAGTTGATGGCGGATAATTCCTCCTCATACTTGGAGCTTATTAAAAATAAAGGTGAGACTAAGGATAAGATAGGAAACAGTTTAAAGACTACCATAGATTCGGATATTCAAAAGACTGCCTATGACCTGCTTGGTGACAGAAGAGGGTCAGTTGTAGTGTTAAATCCTTCTACAGGTGAAGTTTTGGCTATGGTTTCAAGACCATCCTATGATCCAAATAATTTAGATAAAATTTGGAAGGATATTAATGCAGATAAGAACAAACCGTTAATAAACAGATCTGTTGCAGGCTTGTATCCTCCAGGCTCAATATTTAAGGTTATAACGCTCACCTCAGCTTTGGAAAATATTCAGGGAATAACGAGTAGAAGATTTGAGGATAACGGTAAAATTGTTTTTAACAGCAAGTATTCGCTTAGCAATTCAGGCGGGCATGCCTATGGGAATATAGATTTAAAGACAGGTTTTGTAAAGTCCAGTAATGTAGTTTTCGGAACTTTAGCAATGGAGCTTGGAAATGACAAATTAAAGAGTACCGCTGAAAAATACTTTTTTAATAAGGATGTGGAAGGCGACGGAATTGTTATAAATAACAGCAAGTTTCCTAAAATTTCAGCTAGTGAACCTGGTAATATAGCTCAGAGCGGTATCGGCCAAAGCAGTATTTTGGCCTCACCTATGGAAATGGCACTTGTGGCTTCGACAGTAGCAAATAAAGGTGTAATGATGAAACCTAAGCTTGTAAGTGAGGTGGTGACTTACGATAATAAGAGTGTAAAAGTGATTCAAAATCAAGAACAGGGAAGGGTAACCTCCGAGGACATAGCAAATACTGTTAAAGATTATATGAAAGAGGTTGTTATATCCGGAACAGGTAAGTCTGCAGCCGTATCGGGAATACAGGAATGCGGAAAAACAGGTACCGCAGATCATGATAATAACGACAGTGAACCTCATTCTTGGTTTATAGGTTTTGCACCCTATGATAATCCTCAGGTAGCTCTTGCGGTAATTGTTGAAGAAGGTGGTACCGGAGGCGGTGCAGCAGCAAAGATTGCTTCCGGAGTGTTTCAAAAGGCACTTAAGAAATAGAAAAAGATTAGGATGTGAGCTGCATGTTTGACTTTGAATATCAATTAAAGATGCTTCCGGATAAGCCGGGAGTTTATCTTATGAAGAATTCTCTTGGAGAAATTATTTATGTAGGAAAAGCTAAGGTACTTAAAAACAGAGTAAGGCAGTACTTTCAAAATTCGGCTAATCATACTTCAAAGGTAAGAGCAATGGTTACTCATATTGCGGAATTTGAGTATATAGTGACGGATTCCGAAAGTGAAGCGCTTATTCTTGAATGTAATCTAATAAAAAAATATAGGCCTAAGTATAACATACTTTTAAAGGATGATAAGCACTATCCTTTTATAAAAGTAACTACAAATGAGGATTTTCCAAGAGTATTTGTGACGCGAAACATTGTTAAGGACGGAAATAAATACTTTGGTCCTTATCCGGATATATCCGTTGTTTATGAAACCTTGGAGCTCATAAAGAAAATATTCCCCTTAAGAAACTGCAAAAGAAGTATTACAGAAAACGGAGAAGTGACAAGGCCTTGTCTTAATTTTCATATAGGATTATGCAAGGCACCTTGTGCTGCTGCCATAACTAAGTCGGAGTACGATAAAATAGTTCATGATGTTATGAATCTTCTCTCGGGAAGGGATCCTGAGGTTGTAAAAAATCTAAAGAAGGAAATGGAAGCGGCTGCTGAAAATTTGGAATTTGAGAAGGCGGCTGCCTTAAGAGATAAATTAAATGCAGTAATAAAGATACAGGAAAGACAAAAAATTATTACCGGAACCTTTGAGGATGAAGATTATATAAATATTTACAGCGATGATAAGGACACTTGTGCTCAAATATTCTTTATAAGACAAGGCAAGGTAATGGGGCGTGAGCATTTTATTTTGGAGGATACTGCAGAAGAGAAGGCAGGAGTTGTAATTTCTCAATTTATTAAAGAATTTTATGGCGGTACACCCTTTATTCCGGCCAGTATATACGTACCTGATATAGAGGACCAAGAGCTGCTGGAAGAATGGTTGTCTATGAAGAAGGGAACTAAAGTTTCCTTGAAGCTTCCTAAGAGAGGAGAAAAGGTTCAGTTTCTTGAAATGGTGCTTAAAAATGCACGGATGACACTTGAACAGTTTAAGCTTAAGCTGTTAAGGGATAAAGAGATTCACGGTGCGGCAC
>JAEZDX010000533.1 GCA_023417975.1 Bacillota bacterium | reverse complement strand
TTTAGAGAGCGCCGATATATTGTTAAATGTTTTGGCATTGGTTGATAGGCGAGTGGGAAAAAAGCGACTTTTAAATATGTCAGAGAAAATCATGTTGAAACATCCAATAGTACAGTATTTTTATAAGCTGCGGCTTAGTGCATTCAATACAGAAAACCGATTAGAAATCGACCACTAATCAATGTTCAATATAAGATATGATAAATTTATTGGAGAGTATATTATGAAAGAATTTTTTTTGACTACAGAAAGATTAGGTTTTTCAGTATGGAATGAAAATGATATATTTTATGCCTTAGAGCTTTGGGGGAATCCGGAAGTCACAAAATTTATTGTTGCAGGTGGCACAATGCTGAAAGAAGACGTCCAACAAAGGCTGAAAAAGGAAATAGAAACTTTTAATAATGTTAATATTCAGTATTGGCCAATATATTTCAAAGAAACACATGAGAATGTTGGATGCTGCGGAGTGCGGCCTTACGACTGTGAAAAAAATATTCTGGAAATGGGGGTACATATAAAAGAGCAGCATTGGGGAATAGGAATAGCACAAGAAGCATGTTCTAAAGTAATAGAATATTGTTTTAATACTCTTAAAGTTAAAGCACTTTTTGCAGGGCATAACCCCAAAAATATATCCTCGGCAGGATTACTTAAGAAGCTTGGATTTACATATACCCATGATGAATTTTACCCACCAACAGGATTATATCATCCTTCATATTTGCTGACAAAGCAAGACTACACGGATAAGAAGGCTGAAAGGATATAGCTATGAGCTATTATGAACCTTCGGTATTAATCGATAATATTTTATTGGTTCACTGATCATCACCAGCAAATTTAAAAGCAATGTTGGTAGTTATTAGAGATAAAGGTATAATTACAACTATAATTAAAAAAATGGACAGTATATCTGTTACAGTATTATAAGGAATCCAAGCATTCCATAAATACTGCAAAATCTTGAAATAAACGAGGAAAAAAATAACTGTTAAAACCACAAAAAGTATGTTTCTTTTCATTTTTCACCTTACTATATATAAATAGAATTCTTTTTTATATCACTATATCTTTATTTTACAATATTTTGTTAAACACTAAACATAATAATATCAATTTGTAATAAATTAACATAATAACTCTACTAGAATGCATTGTGGCTCAATTGGCTCTGACTTATCTACAATATCACATATTTACTTCACTAATTTTATTGAACTTAAGTTTACTTTTGCTTTTAGGACCTTTCTTTATATCCTGAAAAAGCGGAAAAAAGCTCATTTCAAATCCTTCAGCTCTTCCAAAATACATTTTACCGTTTATAGGTCTGTCCTCTAATGATTTCCAATTTATAACTTTATAACCTAAACCGTAATAAGTAGAAGTTCCGGCATACCTACTCATCATACCGCTTTCAGGTATTACAGATGTTTTTATAACAAATAGTGGTTTTTTATTAAAATTAACTAGCGTGAAATCAGTAATATAAACAACAAATAGTATAGCCAATATGACTATGATGGTGAGGTGTCTTTTTTTAAATCTCATAAGCATTCTCCTAATTATTTAATTTATAGTATATGACAGTATAGAAGATAACTCTTAATTAAATTTTATAGTATTGTTGTATGAGATACAAGTATTTGGAAATATTAAAAGCCGGTTTCCATAAATTATATCACTATGAGTTAAGCTTTTCTTAGACTTACTTTCCGTTTATTGGGAGTATTTAAGTGTTTGCATTATAACTATGCAATTGAAAGGATTTTGGAACATTTTGTAGAAATATACTATTACACTATATACGAGAATAGTTAGGTATTTATTGACTCTGATTTCATTAATCGTCAACATTTAGGATTAAGAACGATATAAACCCTAACCTACAAATACTTGCAAATATTATCGAGTTATTAAACTTAATCTATATTATACTTGGTGTGAAAGGAGGAGCATATGGAAACTCTTGAAAATATGAAAAATGCAATTGATTATATCGAAAGCAGACTTAGCAGTGAAATTGAATACGAAAAGATTGCACAAACAGCGTTATGTTCTCAATATCACTTTCAGCGTATGTTTGCTTTCCTTATCGGTGTACCGTTGTCTGAATATATTCGCCGCCGCCGACTTACTCTTGCCGCCTTTGATTTGCAGAATAGCAACGAAAAGATAATTGATATTGCTTTGAAGTATGGCTATAATTCACCGGACTCATTCTCTCGCGCATTTATGGCAATGCATGGAATAAAGCCTTCAAAGGCAAGAGAAAATGGCATATCCCTAAAGGCGTATCCCCGTGTTACATTCACATTATCATTAAAAGGAGTTGTTGAAATGAACTACAGAATTGAACAAAAAAGTTCCTTTGCAATTGTAGGTGTAAAGGGAAGGTTTTCGCATATTGAAGGCTTAGGTGAAAACATCGGAAAAATGTGGAGTGAAACATCTCCAGAGACGTTTGAGCAAATCGCTGGACTGGGGGACACTGAACCATATGGTTTATTAGGCGTATACAGTGGAATGTATGA
>JAEZDX010000635.1 GCA_023417975.1 Bacillota bacterium | reverse complement strand
TTAGCTCGTTTAATCATCTTGTCATCAATATCTGTAAAGTTCTGCACAAAATTGACTTTATAGCCCCTATACTCGAAATATCTTCTAACAGTATCAAATACTATAAATGTTCTTGCGTTTCCTATGTGAAACAGATCGTACACTGTAGGTCCGCATACATACATATTTACTTCTCCCTCTTTTAGAGGGACAAACTCTTCCTTTACCTTTTTCATAGTATTATATAGCTTCATTTTATCTCTCCTCTGTAAGATAACCTATATTTGTTTAATATGCTCTGCCCCAATAAACCATATGTTTTGCAGGCTTTCCACAGCATACACAAGTATCACTAAGGTTTTCCTGTTCAAAAGGAATACATCTTGAAGAAGCTCCTGCAACTTCTTTGATTTTATCCTCACATTCTCTGTCGCCGCACCACATAGCTTTAATAAATCCAGACTGATTCTCTATTTTATTCACGAACTCATCTAAAGTTACCGCAACACGTGTATTATTATCTCTATTTTCTCTCGCTTTGCTAAGCATATCTTGTTGTATTTTATCTAAAAGCTGAGGAATAACAGTTTCAAGCTCATCTAAAGATACAGTTATCTTCTCCAAAGTATCTCTTCTCGCCAATATGCACTGATTATTTTCTATATCCTTTGGTCCGATTTCCAATCTTAAAGGAACGCCTTTCATCTCATATTCAGCAAACTTCCATCCAGGCATCTTATCTGAAGAGTCAAGCTTAACTCTTGCTATTTTTCCCATTCTATCTTTTATTTCTTTAGCCTTTTCCAGTACGCCTTCCTTATGCTGAGCAATTGGTACTATTATGAGCTGAATTGGAGCAACTCTTGGTGGCAAAACAAGCCCGTTATCATCTCCGTGAACCATGATAACAGCACCTATAAGCCTTGTTGTCATACCCCAAGAAGTTTCATGTACATACTGAAGCTTACCTGTATTATCTGTATATTGTATATTGAAGGCCTTAGCAAAATTATCTCCAAAATTGTGAGATGTTCCTGTTTGAAGAGCCTTGCCGTCATGCATTAAGCTTTCTATTGTGTACGTTGCTTTTGCACCAGCGAACTTTTCTTTTTCTGTCTTCTGTCCCTTAATTACCGGTATTGCAAGTATTTCCTCGCAGTGGCTGGCATAAGTATTCAACATTCTTATTGTCTCTTCTTGAGCCTCTTCTGCAGTGGCATGTACTGTATGACCTTCCTGCCATAAAAATTCAGTAGTTCTCAAAAACGGTCTAGTTGTCTTTTCACATCTTACAACTGAACACCATTGGTTATACAACTTAGGTAAATCATTATATGACTGAACAATCTTTGCATAGTGTTCACAGAACAGCGTTTCGGAAGTAGGTCTTACACATAGCTTTTCAGTAAGCTTCTCTTCACCGAAATGAGTAACCCATGCTACCTCAGGTGCAAATCCTTCAACATGCTCCTTTTCCTTCTGAAGCAATGACTCCGGAATAAACATTGGCATATACACATTTTCATGCCCTGTTTCCTTAAATCTTCCGTCAAGATCCTTCTGAATATTTTCCCATATTGCATATCCGTATGGTCTTATAATCATGCAGCCTTTTACAGTTGCATAATCAACCAATTCTGCTTTTTTTACTATGTCCGTATACCATTGGGCAAAATCTACATCCATACTAGTTATTGCTTCAACCATCTTTTTATTCTTTGACATATCTATTCCTCCTTAAATTTCTATTATTATTATTTCCAAAAATAAAAAAAGCTCCTTCGTCTCTTTCGCTAGGGAACCCTAGATTCCCTTCGACGACGCATACGCGTCTGAGCACCCTCCTAAAAGCGGCGGGAAGTATCTTCCCTGCACCCATCTTTTTTTACTCTATAGAAGTATCGTTTAAATCATAATAAGTTATCCTCATTTTAAAAAATATAAATTTCCATAAAGTAAAAAAACCCTCCCTGATTAGGGCGAGTTTATATCGCGGTACCACCTAAAATTGTACTCATTGATTTTAACGGGCTTTCCCGGTAGCTTTTAACTACTGCTCAGAAGCGGGTTCGAATAATTTAAAAATCTCTCAGCCAATGGATTTTTTCTCTGTATAGTAATTCTACTGTTCTTCATCATTGCAAATATTAAATTTATTTATATCAGTAATTATAGTTTGTTGCATAGCTTGTGTCAATATAGTGAAAGTTATAATTGCATTTCATTTAAAATTTCTTCACCGATAAGCATATCTTCCGGTGTTGTAATTTTTATATTTTTGTAATCCCCTTCATAAAGATAAACTTTATGTTTATATCTCTCTACTACCATTGTATCATCCGTAACATTTATGCCTTCCCTACTCAGTTTATTATGGCAATCATATATTAACGAATATTTAAAGCACTGGGGTGTTTGAACTGAAACCAATGTTGACCTGTCAGGTGTATCTATGGAAAACCCGCTGTCATCTATAACCTTAATTGTGTCCTTTGGTCTGATTCCACAGGCACAAGCACCATACTCGTCCGCATACTTTATGCCTTCATTAATAATCCTTTCACTGACAAAGGGTCTTGCTCCATCATGAATAATTACAATGTTACAACCTTTTATAGACTTCAACCCGTTATGTACAGAATGCTGCCTTTCAATACCTCCTTCAACTATAGCATTGACTTTAGTAAAATTGTATTTCTGAACTATTTCTTTTTTTGTGTATTCCATATCATCTTTAGAAACTACTAAAACTATAAAGTCCACGTCATTACATTGGGAGAAAGCCTTCAGTGTGTAGTATAAAACCGGCTTGCCATTCAGCTCTAAAAATTGTTTGCTTATCTTACTAGCCATCCTTTTTCCCTTTCCCCCTGCTACAATCAATGCACAATTTGGTTTTTCTCTTTCCATGCTGCTACTCACTTCCATAAAATTATTAATCCATTCCCTTTTAGTTAGTTGCTATACTTAAAAATATGTCTTAATTCTATTATATATTTACCTGTCCAACAAGTACCTATTACACTTGAAAATAAAAAAAACAGCTGTTGCTCAACAGACTTTAAACTGTGAGACAGCCGCCTTTTTTATGTTAATCCATATCTAATTAGCTTTTTCAAGTATTTCCTATTGCTAAGCAAATATCATCCTGCCTGCAGCAGTTTGCAGCACAGATGTAACTATAACATCTATAATTTCACCCATAAATTTTCTGCCGCCCTCTACTACAATCATAGTTCCATCATCAAGATAAGCTACACCCTGGCCGGATTCCTTACCATCCTTAACTATCTGGATAGTCATCTCCTCACCTGGTAAAACAATTGGTTTAATTGCATTAGCCAATTCATTGATATTTAAAACAGGGACTCCTTGAAATTCCGCAACTTTATTCAAATTATAGTCATTGGTAATAACCTTGCCGCTTATAGCCTGTGCCAATTTCAACAATTTGCTGTCAACTTCTGCAACTTCCGGGAAATCCTTCTCGCTTATAGCTACTTCCATCTTCAGTTCTTTTTGAATCTTGTTAAGTATGTCTAATCCTCGACGTCCTCTATTTCGTTTCAATCCATCGGAAGAATCAGCTATATGTCTAAGTTCCTCGAGAACAAAATTTGGAATAATCAATGTTCCCTCTATAAACCCGGTTTGGCAAATATCAAAAATTCTTCCATCAATTATCACTGATGTATCCAAAACCTTAGGTTCAGTTCTCGATTGTCCCTTTGATTTTTTATCTTTATTGCTTCCCATCTTCTTTAAATTAAAGAATAATGCCATCAGCTCATCTCGCTTTTTAACCGCTATATTGGCACCAAGCACTGCTGCAACTATATTTATTCCAACTGAAATCAACGTACCGATAAATGGAATGTTAGTGAGTACGTTTACTAGCATAGATGATATTATAAGTCCTACTATTGCACCTATTGCCCCAAAAAATATTACATTAGCCGGCAGCTTTTGTATATTTCTTTCCACATACTCCATGGTTTTACCAATAAAGGTATTTATTAAAGGTGATATTAAGAATAATATAATTCCAAACAAAAGTGTACTAAAGATATAAAACAGTATATCGTTTAAAGTATTATTATGAAGATAACTCAAGTTGCTAAAATAATCTGTTTTAAGGAGAGCCTCCCCAACAAAAAAACCTATGAACAAGCCTATTAATGTAAATAATGTTCTTAATATTTTGTTCAGCAAATATCTTCACCTCCCTGACTATTGCTTAT
>JAEZDX010000440.1 GCA_023417975.1 Bacillota bacterium | reverse complement strand
AATGGTCTGCAGGGGTAGAATACTACTATATAAGAAATGCTCAAAGTGATATAATTGGGTTAATAGACAATACTGGCAAGCAAGTTGTAAGCTATACCTATGACAGCTGGGGCAAACCGGTTGTAACAGACACAGAACAGAAGGATACCACAGACACAATTAAAGATGGAATAACTGGTTCACTGGCAAGCACTGTTGGAGTTAAGAATCCATATAGATATAGAGGGTATAGGTACGATACCGAGACGGGGTTGTACTATCTACAATCAAGATACTACAATCCAGAGTGGGGTAGGTTTATTAATGCTGATGGATATATTGGTACTGATGGAGAATTACTTTCTCATAATCTGTTTGCTTATTGTGCTAATAATCCTATAAACAGAGATGATCCGAATGGAGAGTTTTGGGGCGCCTTAGTTGCTGCTATAGCTAGTGTTGTAGCAATTCCAGTAGAAGCAGTGGTGGCGACAGTTGCGGTTGTAACAGTAGCCGCTGTTGTTTTACTAGGTGCATGCATATACTATGGATTCGAAGCCTATAAAAACAGTCATATAACATATGCCGATTCAACAGATAGTACTCCAGTAGTAGGAAGCCCTAATATGCCCAGATACGGAGGGGTAGATCCCGTTACTGGAGTGCCTACTGATGGAACTGTTGACGCTGGGGTAGAAGGGGCACCACTGGTTGATGCAGGTAGTCAAAAGAAACATATACCCACTCATACTGGAAGTATACCAACGAAAACACAATGGCCTGTAGGTGAAAATGGTGTAGAGCTGACACAGAAAGGATGGATTAACGGGAATACTGTAAAAGATACAGATGGAGAAGAGGTCAGAGTCTGGGATACTGGTAAAATAAGAGTAAAAGTTCATATGAAAAAAAAGACAGGATTGATACATGGTTATCCGGGTTAAAAGGGAGATAAAATGATGAAACAAAAAATACTAAACGATATTAATAAAGTATATAAAAGTGGGTACCTAGAATATATATTAACAAAATATGTGGATAAAGATTACTGGATGGCAAGTTTGGGTACGGCTTTTAGCAAGAATCACATTGAAAATCTTACTGATTTGAATTACAGCAAGTGCTTTACAATGTGTATTAATATTTCTCAGATAGATTCTAATGTAGGGACAGTAGAATTTGATAAACATATAAAAGTAGCAGGCTTTTTAGATAGACTTCAACTACAAATATCAATTATAGCGCCTTATGCAACTTTTAAGTATATTAGATATGAGTATAAGGAAGGAAGGGTTATTTATAGAGATAGCTTTGAACCTTTTTTTGAGGAGGACTCATCTATTGGTCAGAAAGTTACTGAATTTTTGATTTCAAATAGTTTGATTCTTCTAGATGAAAGTTCATTGTCAACTGAAGTCCCGGAAGTTACTTTAGAGTTAAGAGAAGAAAATGTTACTGTATACCATTGTCTATTTGAAGACGGATATTAATGAAAAGCTTTCATCAAGACTCAAATAAAAATCAACTGCAAGAGTGTATACAAATACAGGAGCGTCAATCTGCATATATTTGTAGTTTGGTATTCACTTCTTAATAATAATTCTGCAGTGAAAGTCAGTTAAAAACTAAATGAAGGAAAGCATCCCTCACTAGATGAAGTTGGCGGATGCTTTCTTTTTTGCTAGGACAGACTTTGAATGCATTTTGGTTAAACGGCGGGTCGCACGTACCACATATTTAATATGGTTTTTAGAGATAATTAATTAAACTTAAAAAACTACAAGTTTTTCAAAGTAAGTAAACAAGTTTCAGGGAAGCGATAAATTAATAAGAGAACTTATTAAATGCACTTATTATAGTTAGTTACATATTATAGGTGAATACACGTTAGAGCATAATCTTGAATTTGAACCGCATACTGATTTTTTGTAAGAATTCCTCTATTAACATTTATGGAAAAAAGATTACTAACATGTAAATGAAATAACTTGTGTAATTCTGTAAAAGTAATATAACAATATATACTAAATATGTTCTGTGTTATATTTAAAAAAGTGCTTTATGGGTTGTAGAGAGGATTATTATAAGTTTACTTACGTTTTTATGCCTCATACGTTTTTAATTATGGACGGCTTCTTATGTATAAAGTTATGATACAAATGATAACTTTAGATATTTTACATATGAGCTAGATAAAGATTGTGATGATAAAAACATATATTTCATTTGTGAATGGACTTCTAGCTGCGAACATATTAAATTCGTTTCATTTATAGAAAGAGATAAGAATATATTTATAAAGGTTATTTCAGAATTATTTACATATGATTTATTTTAGAAAAGACACTTGAAATATAAGATTTATAAAAAAGAAGGAAAAACGAAATTTATATAGAAAGTAAAAAATAACTATAAATACAAAATAAGGTTATGATATGGTTAATGATTTATCAATGGAAAAAGAAGAGGTTTTTGGTGAAAAAATAAAAGATATCAATTATGTTGTAAGAAAAGGGGTATATGGAGTAACGTTCAATAAGCATAGACAAGTTGCGATGGTTAGGAACCAATATGGTTACTTCCTACCAGGTGGTGGAATAGAAGAAGGTGAAAATTTTGAGGAATGCCTTAGAAGGGAATTTATTGAAGAAACAGGCTATAGTATCATTATCAAAAACTATATTGGGAAAGCATCAAAATATTATTATGCAGAGTCATTTAATCATTTTAGACATCCAATTGGCACGCAATCCTACGTTAGTTTTTACATGCCAGGGAGCAGTAAATGGAACAGAGGAATTATTTGAAATTAGATATGAACAGCTTACATGTAAATGGATGCTTTTCAAAGTTTAGAATTGATTATTAAAGCTGATAGTTTACAAAAAGTATTTCCCACATTTTTCCCACACAAGTTTTAGAAGGCTTAGAAATATTATAGTATGTAATAGTGCTCTAAGCCTTGATATCACTAAGTTTTAGAATTTTATAAAAATGAATAAAAAGCTATTTTTCGTTCCAACTGGTCGGGGGTTTGAATCCTCTCCGCCGCACCATGTAAGCATTACAAACATTGAGTTTGTGAGGCTTTTATTAATAAACTTTATTCGCTAAATAAAGCTTAGTTATTATCAGATATTATAGCAAATATTTGATGGTCTTCCCATTGACCATTAATCTTTACACCCTTTTGTTCGATACCTTCTCTATGAAAACCGGACTTTTCTAATACTCGCATTGAACCTATATTGTTTAACATTACGCCTGCCTCAACACGATGTAGTTCTAATTCATTAAACGCATATTCTACTGCTAAAGAGACTGCTTCCGTAGTATATCCACTACCATTATATTGTTTATCCAATGAATAACCAATTAAACATCTCTGGAGTGAACCTCGAGATATATGATAGAGGGATACATCACCAATCAATTCTCCGTTATCTTTCAAATATATACCAAAAGCATAAGCTTTATCTTCTTCTCTTTGCTTTAAGGAATTACCAATATATTTGCGTTTTGAATCAAGTGTGTAAAAATCACTGCCAAAGGTTGGAGAATATTTCTGAAAAAATTCGCCATTTCTTAAATGCAAATCCAGTAAAGATTCTGCATCTGCATCTTCAAAAAAGCGAATATAAATTTTGTTACCCATAAGATCCATGCTAATTTACCTCCTATATAAAAATCCAATATAAATTTTTTGTTGCGTAATAAAATACCATTGTAACCTAACCTCATTGTATATTAAGTGAATAATTTTGTATATATCAAGGTATTTAATTTGAAAATTACCATATAAAATATCCCAAAAGAAAAAGAGGGTTATTCTATCCCCACCGGATTATATAAAGAATCTAATTTACTAACGGTCTTTTTCTTTAAGCTATCCAAAACATGAGTGTAGGTTGCATACTTTGGTTCGTAGTTAAGGTCAATAGTATAATTTGGTTAAGCCTACATATATACTATAAACGCGAGGAGTTCATATTTAAAGCATTAAGAGGCTTGAAGCGTAAGAAACTGTTAAGCTTCAAGCTAACTCAGATTGCAGCATTAAGTTTTAGATAGATAAAATTATTACTATGTGATAAAATCTAGTATAAAATTAATGAATATACTCACTAAAGTGTTTGCAATATTTTTATATAAGAAGACAGAAATCATAGAGAGGTGAATTAACAGATGAAAAGAATCGATTTAATTCTTAAGAAACTTATTGAGATAAAAGATTTAAAACCTGATGGGGTTTCTGCTTCGGAGATTGCTGAGGAATTAAATCTGCTTCGAGGGAATGTAAGTAACGATCTAAATAAGTTAGTCAGTGAAGGAAAAGCGGTTAAAATAAAGGGAAAGCCCACATTATTTAAGGCAGCGGAGGAAGAAAACGTTGTCTCAAACATATCCTTTATAAATAAATTTACAGAAGCTAATCCAAGTTTATATTCAGCAGTGGAACAGGCTAAGGCAGCCATACTGTATCCGCCAAATGGTATGAATATATTATTGCTTGGGGAAACAGGTGTTGGTAAATCCACATTTGCGGGATTAATATATAGATATGCAGCAGAAATGAATGTAAAACCGGAAGATAGTCCATTCATAACCTTTAATTGTGCTGATTATGCGAATAATCCTCAGCTGCTACTTGGGCAATTATTTGGAGTAAAAAAAGGAGCTTATACAGGTGCGGATTTTGATAAGGCTGGGCTATTAGAGAAGGCAAATGGTGGGATACTGTTCCTTGATGAAGTTCATAGACTGCCTCCTGAAGGACAAGAAATGTTCTTTACCTTTATGGATAGAGGAGTTTACAGAAGGATGGGTGAAACAGACAGTGAAAGAAGTGCAAATGTGCTGATCATTGCTGCCACTACCGAGAATCCGGACACTACTTTGCTGCAAACCTTTATAAGAAGAATACCTATGGTAATAACAATACCTGCTTTAAGAAACAGAGGAACAGAGGAGAGATTTAACCTCATAAAGCAGTTTATGATTGAGGAATCCGGAAGGCTTGGCAAAAGTATAAAAGTATCCATTAACTCTGTAAAGGCATTTCTGTTTTATGATTGCAAAAATAATATTGGGCAGTTAAAGTCGGACATACAACTTGCATGTGCAAGAGCCTATGCAGACTTCTTATCTAACAGAAAAGATGAAATCAAAATAAGCAGCCTGGAACTGCCGCCTCATATTCGTGAAGGCTTGTATAAGGAAATAGAACATCGGCAGTTGTGGAATAAGCTGGTTGATATAAATAAAAGGTATTGTATATTTGATAAACACGAGGAAAAGATAATTTTTGAAGAAAATGAAACCGATGAAAACATCTATGAAATGCTAGAGATGAAAACAAGGGACCTCAAAGCAAGAGGCATAAAGGGAATGGAATTTGAACAAGAGATGGAAAGTGATATACAGGATTATTTTAAGAAGTATATCAGTAAATTTAATTATAAGGTAGATACAACAAATATTGAAAGTATAGTAGAACCCCATATTATGAAGGTGGTTGAAAATGTAATTGACTTTTGTGAGGAAGAATTGAACAGGAAGCTTGAAAAGCAGATATACTACGGGTTGGCAGTTCATATTAATAATGCCGTCGATAGAATAAGAAGAAATAAGAGAATCCAGAATCCGGAGTTAAATGGAATACGAAAAAAATATAACAAGGAATTTAACATAGCAGTAGACGCTCTGAAAATAATAGAGCAATCTATAGACATCAATATACCTGTTGATGAAGCCGGATTTATTACAATGTTCCTCATTTATAATAATGATGAAATAAAAATTACGCGAAAAAATGTAAAAATAGTAGTTATAGCTCACGGAACTGCTACGGCTTCATCCATGGTTGATGCAGTAAATGAACTTTTAGGTGCAAACTATGCCAAGGGAATAAATGCACCAATAGATGAAAAGCCGGAAGTCACATTAGAAAAGGTAAGAGAGTATGTGAAAACAGACAAAATTGATACAGATATTTTGTTTTTGGTTGATATGGGTTCATTAGCAACCTTTGGCAGAGAAATAGAAAAAGAATTCAAATTAAAAACAAGAACAATTCCGCTGGTAAGCACCCTTCATTGTATTGAATCCACCCGAAAAGCAATGCTTGGCTATTCATTAGATGAAATTTATAGAGATACGCTGGAGGTTAACAATATATACGGCAATAATTCCTTAGATTATATACCTGAGGTGTATGATGTAAAGAGGCTTGCTATAGTAACAGTCTGCACAACCGGAGAGGGCGGTGCTAAAGCTATGAAGGGTATTTTGGAGAGAAACCTTAAATTTGAAAGCGGTATGCTGGATATAGTCCCTGTGAATTATATAGGAAAAGAAAGCATACATGACAGGTTAAAAAAATTATCAAACAAATATGAGATTATATGTATAGTCAGTCCATTTGAAATAGAGGGTGATTATCCGCAATTTAAATTGGATGATATTATTGAAGGCAATGCTACTGAAAACATTCAGGATTTAATAGATAGAGAAAAAGTATTTACTAAGATGGAAGAAACGTTAGAATATCAATTAAAGAATATTAACGGAACAGCCATTGTCAGAGATATAAAGAAATTCTGCAGAAACGTTACAGAGACAATGCATATAAAATTAACCTCAAATTCACTTATAGGAATAACGCTTCATATGGCAGTGATGGTTGACAGATTGAGCGGCCGTGAAGAAATAGAGAGCTATAAGGGTAAGGAAGCATATATAAATGAAAACAAAGAGTTGTACAAAGTAATAAAAAGGGAATGCGCAATATTAAATACCAAGTATGCAATTCTTGTTTCAGAAGATGAAATATGTTATCTTATGAATCTGTTTACTATGAAAAGTAAAAGAAAATAAAGCACATGATGAATGTGCTTTGAAGAGTTTTCAAAAAGTAAAGCACATTATTACTTTTTGAAAGCTCTTTTTATTTTTGCCAAGCTGTTGAATATAGACGCTTGGCAAATTTTTTATTTTTTTTATATGGGGAAAAAGGTTGGCACGGAACTTGCTTAATATATAAGTATAAAACAAATAAGCAACATAGAACATGAGGTGACGTAATGGGAGAAATACCAATGGAACAAATAATGATGGAACTAATAGTAAATGGAGGTGATGCAAGGAGTAAATCAATGC
>JAEZDX010000627.1 GCA_023417975.1 Bacillota bacterium | reverse complement strand
AGTTTATTGGAGGCAAATCCCCTCCTTTTCCGAAAACCAGTTCATTTGCAAGAGGCTCAAAGGAACTTCTTTTAACATGCTCTGTCATTATATTTACAGACCTTGTGAGTATTCTCTTCAGCTTATCCGTTAAATATCTGTACTTGGATGAGCTATTTAATATGGAGTTATTCTGAACCTTCAGCTCATCGTCCACAAGGATAGATATGGCATCCTGGCACCATTCCTTGGTCAAATCCTTCCAGTCCAGCTTCTCAAGCTTTACTACGTCAGCAAACTTATCCAGTATCCCATGTATGAAGCTGCCGAAATCAGGTGATGAAAACTCATATACCTTTCTATCCTTAGCTTTAAGTCCATATTTAACATAGTATGCAAAAGGACACTGAGCATACTGCTCAAGCCTGGATACACTGAAATACAGAGGTCTTCCGTATAAGTTTCTAACCTTATCTGCATTAACTCTCTCTACTGCATTGCTGTATTCAAAGCCTTTAAATATCCTGGAAGCCTTCATCTTCCATTCTTCCTGTCCGTCATACCAATGATAAACTTCATTCCATATTTCTTTTTCTTCTATGCTTTCTCCGTCATATTCCTTTCTTACTGCAGCTATCAACTCATTAAAGGTTGGCTCCGGAGCCGCTATACGTTCAATTATTGATACCTCGTTAAGCTCATTTATAAGTTCACTTTCTTCCTTTAACCGTGGAAACAGCTTTTTCAAAGTTGCTATTATTAAGGATGGTCTTAAAGTTTTACCTTCAAAATTAGCCATTGGATATGTAAGCATCAAATAGTTGCAGGAAGTAGTTAAAGTAGTATATACAAGAAATTGTTCTTCAAAGGCTTGTGCCTTCGTATCCGGTGCCAATTCCATGCCTTTTTCTCTCAATATCTCCCTGTCACTGTCATTGAGTATGCCTTCTTCCTTTGATACCCTTGGAAATATTCCATCGTTTACTCCTACAATGTAAAGTGCTTTCACACCATGGCTTCTTATTCTTGCAATATCACCGATCATAACCTCATCTAAGGATACAGGAATAAGTCCCATTTCATGCTTTCTAAAGCCCACGGAAAGTACTTTAACGAATTTATCTATATCTACTTTTTCTTCAGCCATTACTTCAACTAAGGAGTTTAATGTATCCATCACAATGTCTGTTATTTGATCATATTCATTAGACAGCTCTACTTCTCCCTGTTCTCTGAATTTGTTTGTCCATGCTTCTACTCTTTCCAATGCACCGCTGTCTTGCAAAAACTCATAAAGAGCAGTACACATACTTCTTATGTTATTTTCCTTTTTCATACTCTTCTGCAGCTTCATAAGCGGCTCTGAAATAGCATTTCGTATACCATTTATCCTATTTAAAAGCTCAGTTTCATATTCCGTCATTTCATCTTCTTCATAGCCGTAATTTATCCTATAACTCCAAGGCTCCGTTTCTGTCCATTTTTTTCCCCTTATTCCATTGGCAAGTACATAGTTTTCTATCAGGTCTACCTCTTCTCTTTCAATGCCTGTAAGTCCTGTCTTTAAGTATCTAAATACAGTCTCATAGGACCAATTCTTTGCAAATATATCAAATATGGAAATAATGAAAATTACAAGCGGATTACTGCTCACATCTCTCTTCATATCCATAAAATAAGGAATACCGTATTCACTAAGAATTGAAGATATAAGCTTTTCATAATTATTAAGGTCTCTGCAAACTACAGCTATATCCTTAAACCTATAACCTTCATCTCTTGTAAGCCTTAATATGTCTCTTGCTACCATCTCCATTTCGTCATAGCTATTAAAAGCCTTATATACTCTTAAATTTTCCACTCTATCTTTATAAAGCTTATATGGATGAGCGAAAAAATATCTTTCCAAATGCTGAAGCTCCATATTATTTCCAAACCTAGGACAACAGTCTTCATTAAGATTAATAGGTTCATCGTAGGCAATATTATTGACAGCTGCCATATGAAGCAGTTTTCTCTCCGTGCTTTTAGTTACATAAAACACATCCGACCTGTCTATGTCTTCTGAATTACCCGGAGTATCACTTGTCAAAGTTATATTTACTCTTCTGCATTTTTTCATAAGCTTTTCTATTACTATGTACTGCTGCGGAGTAAAAGTGGAAAACTCATCTATCCAAAATTCTGCATCATCATAGATGTGACACATATCAATTTTTTCAGCAAGCAGAGCCATTTCATCTTCTGCATCTATATAACTTTTATGAAGGACCTCTTGAAATTTTTCATAAATTACTTTTAAATCCTCTAGCTTATATATTAGCTCCTGATTTTCTATTTGCCCTATAGATGTTTCAATTATTTCCGAGGTAATATTGTATCTCTTAAACTCCTTTATAGCATCAGAAATTATATCTATAAACCCTTGCTGCTTAACAGCCCTGCCAAATATCTTCATCTTGGCATTCATGTCCTCCAATATGCTGTATATGAGCATAGCTTTCCCCGTATCATCTATTCTCCTAAGGGTCACGCCTCCAACCTCACTGAATACTCTATGACACAACCGCTTAAAGCTTAATACCTCTGCTTTTGTTATTCCCGAAGCACCTACTACTTTTAAAAGATTTCTTTCAGATTGGAAAGAAAATTGCTCCGGCACCAGCATAACCAACTTATGTTCTGCATTATTTTGTATATTGTTTTTGATATCATGAAGAACATGGTGACTCTTTCCGCTGCCCCCTCTTCCATATATAAATCTCAGACTCATATAATCAACTCCTGTTTATAAAAAAATCGCCTGTCGGCGCTTTCGCTAGGGAACCCTATTTCCCTTTTGCATTCCTCTTCAGTACATGAATGTTATTAACATTCATGCCTTCGACGACGCATTCGCGTCTGAACCCCTTCTGATGTTCTCTAAGG
>JAEZDX010000329.1 GCA_023417975.1 Bacillota bacterium | reverse complement strand
CACAACCACCATACTGAACAATTATTCCTCCCCATAAGGCAAATGTTATCCAATACAACAAAAACACTAATAAAGTAAGAATAAAGTATCCCGGTCCAAAGCTTACATATCTATAAATAATATTCGCAATTTTATCTGTACCGAGTATACTAGTAGAACTTTGATAATTGTGGTAGGTAAATATTAAACCCCTTTCATTTCCTTGAAAATAATCCGAGAGAATGTTATTTCCGTCAGAGCTATAAGTAAAATCCAACTTCTCAAGAATTTTTTTAGAGTTTGGCGTATCTGAAATATTTAGTGCTCCTGCTTTAATATACCAATTATTATTTACTAGGTTTCTCAAAGAATTTTCACTATTTACCTTAACTGATTCAACATCCGAGTACGAAGAAAAATCTATATTGGGTAATGAAGTTAAAATAATAACATTATGGATATAAGCAATAATAAGCATTAATAAAGCAATTATTAATGCTGCAGCTGCAGTTCTCTTATATACTTTTTGAACCTTATTGTTTCCATTAAGATTTTCAAGTTCTCTTTTGATAAAACTATCCTCTTCACATTTTTGTGCTGCATATTGAAATGCGGCTTCTGCAGTGTAACCAATAGCAACAAGCTCTTCCATCACAACAATAATACTTATTTTAATATCATTCTTAAAGGAATAGACCTCTCTTTTGTGTTCGTTTAAATTATAGGTAATTTTATCAACATATTTGTTTACTTTTGAAAGTGTGGTTTGGTCTAAACAGCAAGCTAACCCCATAAGTATTCTCACCCCCCTACTCTTATTTTACATTTATTTCTACCAAAAACAATATATATACTGCTATTTTAATATCTTTTCTGCTTACCTTCTCTGCAAATCGCACTTGCCAAATTTATCGTACATGGTAATATTAAGTGTAAGGTACTACATCTATATTATAAAGAATTATTAACATACATATACGAGAGGAGCAATTTTCATGAAAAAAGCGTTAGAATTTTTGCAACAATGTGGAATCTTTTACTTGGCAACAACTGAAGGTACTCAACCAAGAGTCAGACCTTTTGGAGCTGTTTTTGAATATGAAGGAAAACTATATATTGTAACCAATAACACAAAGCAATGCTATAAACAGATGGAAGTTAACCCCAAAGTTGAAATTTCAGCTATGAACAAAAAAGGTCAATGGATACGCATCACCGGTGAAGTTGCTAATGATGACAGACGCGAAGTTAAGCAGCTTGCACTTGAGACTAATCCGTCTTTAAAATCTATGTATAGTGTTGATGATGGTATTTTTGCTGTTCTATACTTTACTAAAGGAACAGCTGTTATTTCTTCCTTTTCAGCTGAACCTGAAACATTCACTCTATAGCTCAGTTACCTTGAAGCGTATAATAAAAAGACTTGAAATGTAGATTTTACAAATCAAGTCTTTTTTCTTAATATTAACTTATTCCGTCCCATTCATTATAAAATTCAGTTAAAAAATTTTCCATATATTTATGTCTATTTTCTGCCATCTTCTTTGCTGTTTCAGTATTCATCAAATCCCTCAGCTTTAAAAGTTTTTCATAAAAATGATTTATACTGGTACCTTTAGCCGTTGAATATTCTTGAAAATTCATATTACATCTAGGTTTTTCACTAGGTATATGCATTGCTCTGTTTTTACTTCCACCATAAGCAAATACTCTTGCAATACCGATAGCTCCAATTGCATCCAGTCTATCCGCATCCTGCACTATTTTTCCTTCTTTACTCTGAGGTATTTGAGTATCAGTACCTTTAAAAGATAGGGTTGAAATTATTTCACATATGGCATTTATTTTTTCTTCAGAAACATTATTTTCTTTCAAAAATGCTTCAGCATTTGTACAAGTTCCTCTATTATCACCAAACAGTTTATAATCATCCACATCATGTAATAAGGCGGCCAATTCCACTATTTCCAAATCTGCTGATTCCTCTTTGCAAATAGATATAGCTAATTTATATACTCGTATGCTATGGTAATAATCATGTCCACTATAATCGTCTTGAAATTTTTTATCTATATATATCAGTGTTCTTTTTAACAATTCGTCATTCATATTTTATTTCCCTTCTTTATTTGCTTCTTTTACGAATCACAATTATATAATATATAATTGTGCCGAATATCATAATTAATATTATGGGAAGAAACCAAATTCCAACAGCTTGTGTTTTTATGTCGCAATACAAAATATAGAGGAATATAGCTGAGATCTCCATTTTCATGGCTAATAGCAGAGTTTTTAAATTTTCATATACAAATTTTTTGTTTCCTTCACTTATTTTAACAGGTACATTCCATAGTCCAGGAAAAAAGCTTGCTATTGTAACTAGTAAATACAATACTATGCTCGCTATTGGTATTATTAATATTTCATTTTTGTTCCCCCACCTGTCAACAATTCCTGCAGCATTGTAATGCCCTGGAACTGTGTTGGGTATGCTGCTCCAGTTTAACATCAAAAATATCCATGTTGATAAAACAAGTATAGCGGTCAAAACTTCTAAAAAGTTCTGATATTTTGTATTTTTCAACTTCATAAAACAACACCTCTTTAATACTCTTTTATTTATGTATTAAGTTTACTCATATACTAAATTAAAAATCTTCTATGGATTAATTATACCATTTACTTCCATACTAATAAACCTATAAAAATATCATGGCAATACTGTAAATAGTATTGCCATGCCTTAAAGCAAAAATTTCTTTACTTTATATAGGGTGTGTTATTGTCAGCAAGCCTTAATTAGGTTTAACTTTATCTTTACGAGACTCTCGCCTTAAAGCCGCAGCTATTCCTACTAATGACACCGCAGTTAAAACTAATATAATATTTCTGTACTGAGAATATTGAGCTATTTTACTTTGACAAATCACATCTGCAGATAACAACAGCATAAGAAGTCCAGATAAAAATCTGACAGCTAAATATCGTGTAGTTTTGCCATTTATCCATATATAAAATGACGAAATTATTAAATACATACATATTAAAGGAAACACTATTGATAAAATTGATTTAGGAAGAAAAAGCAACTCAATTCCTATTATACCTCCTGCAATATTAAGTATTTCCCTATGCTTATTAGTCATTTTATACCACCAAGCTTTCTTTAATATTATACATGATTTTTTTGTGAAGGAATCAATAATTATATGCTATTTATAATTCTAACATAACTAAGTTAATTTTACATGAAGATACTGAATTTTTCTTAATTCACTGTTAGACAGTTTACTTTACAGATCAGAGCCTTCTTTTCAATACTTTTATTAAAATTGAAAATATAAGCAATATTATGCTGACAATAAAAATATAGTATTTCTCTTCAAAGCTGTTGCTTTTCATTGACATTATATAGAACCTACCTACGAATTTACTGCCTGTCATCATATTTATAATAAAGTAAGCTATGCTTGCTGCATAGCCCATTATGCTGTTTCCACTTATAGCTGAAGCAAGTGCTCCAATAGCTCCTAAAAATAAAGCTGTAGCAAATGTACCGAAAATATATAAGTTTAATGAAAATTCGCAGGAATTGTACTTTAAAACAGAACAAAATATTGTAATAAGTATGAAAACACACGCTATAGCCAATGTTATACGTACTATATATGGTCTAAACAGATTAGCAGATTTTGATGCAATGATTTCATCAATATCGCTTGATTCTTCAGGTGCAAAAATAGGGACAATTAATATAACACCTATGACAGCAACAAAATTTTCAAGACAAAAGGCCACTTCAGTATTACCAAGATATGAAACACCTTGAACAAAAGGAATAACGCATAAATAAACTATGGAAATAAGCAAATTATATTGCGTATTAAGCTTTAGATTTACTTTCACTAAATGAAACCAGTTTTCTGTACACTCTTTTAAATCCAAGTTTTCCCCTCCGTTTCTGCCCATATATATAGGATGTAAAAGCTATCAATAAAAGAGATGCTATTAAAATTACTATCCTATTCATAGTTATAGCTCCTGCATGTTTCATAACAAGTGAACCCATTTCACTGTCATTATGTCTTATGATTAGCGTCCATATTGGATAGTCTCCGGTAAGTTCTGTATTTGCCAAATTGATGAACCACAGAAATAACTGCAATGCAATTGCTATAGGATTATTTGTAATTGTAGTAACGGCTACCCCAAGTGCGGTTACAAACATAAGTGTGGGAAGCAGCCACCATAAAATATACTTAATAAAAGCCAAATTATCTATTACAATATTTTGTGATGAATATCTCATAAATGCTATTAATGGAACAAAACTCATTATTACAACAGGTAAAATCATCATAAATACCATAGCTGAGTATCTTGTAAAAATCAGTTTTACGGAAGATATCCTTCTGCAAAATATGAGTTCCTCCATCTTGCTGCTCTTATCCTTCATCACCGCAGATACTACCACAAAGATTGGAAAAATGGCAAGAACTATTCCCGTATAATCGGAAAATAAGCGTGCATAACCACCTGTTATCTTATCCTTTTTCAACAAATATTCGTAATTTTGTACTGCTTCTTCAAAGGTAACGGGAACGGTAGATGCTTTCTCCATACTTTTTTTACTGTAAGAAGAACCTCCGCCTAATAAGTTATCCAACTGCCACATTACTTCTTTAAATCTTTCAATGGTAAGAGAACTGTTTATTGGAAAACTTGGATTCATGTAATTTGCATTGTTTATCACATCAAGTTTGGAGATACTTTCTCCACTTATTTCAACTAATATTTTTTCTACTTCCTTTTGTTTTGTTTCATTTAATTTTACATTTTTTATAAAGCCCATGGGATATGTCATGTATTCATTTACTTTAAATTCATTATAGAGCTTTTTGATCATTTGCGGTACCGTATTAAGTGATACTTCTGCTTTTTTTACTCCATAAGGATACTTGTTATACTTCGTATAATATGCAGTAACATCAGTTTTTTCAGGTGGAGAAGAATATTTTTTTACTGCTTCCATATCAGGAGTACCCATTTGAGCGGCATAAAATAGAACCATTACCCCAATGAATGCAAAATATATGTAACTCTTAAGTATCTTCTTACACTCAAGCAAAAATAAACTCATTACATATTTCCCCCCATCAACTTCATATATCCTCCAAGAATAGTGGAATTGCTGCTATCCATAGTTGCAAGCTTTTCAGTATTGCCGTTATAAATAACGCGGCCATTGTTTAATATTGCAACCTTTTCACAAGTTTCCTCTATATCCTCAATAATATGTGTAGATAGTATTACTATTTTATTCTCAGAAGTGTTTTTCAACAGCTTTTTAAATCTAACTCTTTCTTCCGGATCAAGTCCTGCAGTAGGTTCATCCACTATCAGCACCTTAGGATCATTAATAATTGCTTGTGCAATACCTAGTCTTCTTTTCATACCTCCTGACAATGCTCTTATTCTTACCTTTTGACAATCATACAAGTTTACCTTGTCCAGTAGTTCAGGTACTATTCTCCTTCTAACCTTTAAAGGGATTTCTGAAAGTACTCCTATATAGTCCATTGCATCATAAACTGTCATATTTGGATACATTGAAAAGTCCTGAGGCAAATATCCTACTATCCTTCTAATTTCTCTTGTCCTTTCTATAGGTATACCACAAATTGAAATATTTCCGCTTGTCTTAGTAAGAAGAGTTGTTAATATACGCATCAATGTAGTTTTTCCTGCGCCATTTCTTCCCAACAAACCAAACATACCGATCTTTATTTGAAGATTAACATCTTCTAAAGCAGTTTTAGATCCAAAATTTTTATTTAGCTTTGATATGGTAATTTCCATAGCTTTTAACCTCCACAATCTTATTTCCAATACTTTCACACATAAAGCAGAATATTAAAATACCAATAGTTACAGGATATATGACATTGTTGATGTAGCGTAAATTTAATATTAGTACTGCTAGAATAACAAGCCCAGTAAAGGCTGTTATAGCAGCATTAACATTAAGCTTTCTGTTTAAGCTTCTTATATTCTCTTTTTCCGCCTCTTCAAGCTCCATAACACTTACTTTTTGCCACATCTCATTTAGGAACTTCTCGTCACTTTTCATATTGCATATCCTCCTTTATATATTTTTGTATTTTATTTCTCGCTCTGTAGAGCATTATTTTTATTTGAGGTAAAGACTTGTTCATAATTCCTGCTATTTCTTTATAGCTGAAGCCCTCATATTCATACAGCCAAAATACTGTACGATATTCATAGCTTAAACCTTCAAGAATCCTTTTAGCACATTTTAATTCATCTTTTTTAACTAAAAGTTCATCCAGTGAAACTTCCGCAAAAGAACGTTCCATTTCATCTAAATTTATGGCCTGCATGTTCTTTGCTTTACGCAGGTAATCTATACATCTGTTTCGAATTACAGTATATAAAAAAGCTTTAAAAGAATCTTTATTTTTGTAGCTGCTGCGTTTTATGTAAATGGATGCAAAACTTTCCTGAACAATGTCCTCAGCCAAATAACTGTCTTTGACAAATCTATAAGCAAAACCTACAGCATTTTTTCTATATTTCAACACAATTTCTTCATAAGCTCGCTTATCCCCATTTTTTACTTTTTCCATCAATTCATTTTCATTACAAATGTAGCTCACCTCCATTTTGGTTTTCATAAGCTTACACGCATATTTAAACAAAAAGTTACATCCTATAAATTTTAATTATTGGAAGCAATTTTTTCAACAACAAAAAAAACAAAAACTGGAATCACCAGCTTTTGCTTTCATTTTATATTTATAAGTTTAGTATAATTATTTACATAATGATAGATTTTACCTGTTATCCTAAGAACCTCCTCAACATGCTCACTTAATATCAATTGATTTGATAATATTATCCCTCTTGGCTTCAGCCTCATAGTATTTGTAATATCGATAATCTCTGCCCTTGAAGGAATATTGCTTAAAAAAAGGGAATCAAGAATATCTGTAGCTACGTATAATTCTTTTTTGTGCTCATGTGCGTTTTCAGCTATGTATTCTTGAAAAAAAGCAAGCTTAGTTATATCTGCATATAGCCCCAAATCACCTCTTCCAATCATTATGCCATCAGAAATCTGAGCTATTTCTCTTATATTTTCAACACCTTTGTCAGTTTCTATTTTACTGATGAGTTCACAGTCAATATTGTGCAGCGAATTAATATATTCTTTAACATCCTCTTTACTCTCCACAAAGGAAAATACAACACTACTTGGGTTTATTCTTTGTATAAAATTCATTATTGCGTCTTTAAGAAAATTATCCTTTAATACTTTCCCGCAAACAAGAGATTTTCCGTTGAATAATCTAAAGGAATTCATTGCTTTTACAATAACTTCGTTATTGTTCAAAATCTCCTCAACTAGAAATATTCCTTCACCATCTGAACAATAAATTATTTGTTTTTTGGAAAGCAATGCTCCAAAGTCCCGTATATTAACTCCTATTTTATTACTTTCATCTTGCTGCAGACAGTCATTTTTACCGGTTAAAATTTTTATATTACCCTTAGCAATATAAATATCTCCTTGTTTTAACCTTACTCTTGGCTTGCTGCCAGGAATAGGCACATCCAGCATTATGCTTATTTTTTTATATAAAGATTCTTCTTTTACTTTTAAAATTGCATTGCTCAAATCATGAAGCGATGCTTCATTTTCACACTTTGATATATTAAATCTGAAATCCTTTATACCTATAGCATAAAGCTTATTTATTAATTGCAGCAATTCGAGTGTTGAGCTTCTTTTTCTTATAGTAGCAATAATTTTAAGCTCTTCATTCATTTTCACCCTTCCTTTTCCATAACGTAACTATTTTGAACTTTTCTATTGCGTATCAGATTAGATTCATATTCCCATTTTTCTTCATATGGTTTTCCCCAAGCCTAAGAAGCAGCACTGTAAGCATTACGTAAATTGCAGAAATAGCTCCAACTATTATAAGATCAAACGCAATTCCCCTAAAATCTGCATTTTCGCAAAGTATGCTTCTCATTATTTTTAAGGACCACGTTAAAGGAAATACAGCTCCGATTATCTGACTCCACAAAGGCATAGCCTTGTAAGGAACTTTTACACCGCTAAGCAGCTGCATAGGAGCTTGAAATATTACATAAAAAATTCCGGTATCCCGTGAAAAGATAAAAATTGCATTTAAAAATATTCCCCAGCTTATTGATGAAATTATTAATACTAAAAATGCTATAAAAATAAGTATTGGATTGTTTATGTCTATCTTGGAAAAAATAATTATATAGCTGCATGCAAATGTCCCAAAGAGAAAAACACTCTGTATTAATGAAACTATGGAGTTTCCTATAAGTATAGCAAGTCTGTTTGCAGGGCTCATATAAATTAACTCTAATGTACCCATTACTCTTTCAAAGGAAAATCTTCTAGAGCTGTTTACAAAGCTGTAAAATATAATATATCCAAGAGAACCCAGCAATACAAATATAAAGATACTGTTTTGATTTACCCATTTGGTAAGATATGTATCATAGCTTTGATCCAGAAAAGGCTTATAAATATAGTAAATAGTAAAGAACTCAATTACCGGCCATATTAGCAAAGAAAATAGAACTCTTGTGGAATGTATTGTACTTCTATACTGTTTTACTGCTTCAGCTGCAATTATTTGAAAAAAGTTCATTATCATATCATTTCTCCTCCGACAGCTTCAGCATAGCCTCTTCAAGACTTGGCTTTCCAAAGGAATATTCCACTATTTTTGTAACTTTAGAAATACAAGAAAATAGGCTATCTTGTATTTCTGAATTACTTAGCACCTTAATTTGAATTAATTCCTTATCATTTATATATTCTATCTTTGAATCGGTACTTTCAATCAATTGTGTTATACTTCTTCTAAGCCCTTCATTCAATTCCAACACCTTTAGTAAAATTTTATTTTTATATTTGCTCACATGTTTAGCTACATTTTCCGGAGAGCCTTGAATAGTGATTCTACCGGCATCTATAACATATACATAATCACAAAGCTCCTCTATTTCACTAATATAATGAGATGTAAGTAAAATTCCCTTTTTATAATTTTGGGCCATTTCCTTGCACATACTTCTGAGATCCTTGGCTATACTTACATCCAGTCCTATTGTAGGTTCATCCATTAATATATATTTGGGGTCATTTATAAGTCCTCTAGCTATATGCAGTCTCTGCTTCATACCTTTTGAGAATGTCTCTACAGGTTGATTGGCATTATCTTGCAATCCAACAAACCTTAATAACTTTTCTGTGCGTTTTTTCATTGTAGCACTATCTAAATTGTAAAGTCGTGCAAAGTAAATTAAATTTTCTTTGGCAGTAAGCCGAGAATAAATCATCCTATCACCGCCAGCCACCATATTTATGAATTTTTTAATCTTATTACTATCCTTAATCAAATCTAGTCCATCCACACTACCAGTGCCTGAACTTGGTGTTAGCAGCGTAGCAGTCATCTTAATAGTAGTAGTCTTTCCTGCTCCATTTACTCCCAAAAGCCCAACTATACTGCCTTCACTAATATTCATGGAAATATCCTTTACTGCATGTACAGATCTTTTTTGGGATTTAATTAGTCCCTTCTTTTCTTTTACTATGAAAGTTTTCTGTAAGTTACGAAGTTCTATCATAAAAACACCACCTAAAAAAATTCATATTCCATAGCTTTTTTAACTGTTCCTTTGACAGTGAGCAGTCCTATTATACAATACAGCATAGAAAGCAATAGCAGTATAATAATATCTCCCTGCTGTTGAAAAATTGTTTTGCCTGACAAAATACTTCCTCTTAATAACTTTAGTGAATATGTAACAGGAATAAAATTAGAAAATATTTGCATGTATTTAGGCAAATATTCTATAGGAAAGGATACTCCTGAAAGCAGTACTACAAGTGAAAAAACAGTATTTTGACTAATAAAGGTATCTCTGAAGAATACCATAACATTACACAATATTATGGACATTCCAAATATTCCAATAAGGGAAATAATTCCGCAAACTAACAATGATGGAACATTAATGTTACTCAAGTTAAGTCCAAAAGGATAGCAGATTAACAATGCTATAGCCGTTTCAAGTGCTGTAGTAAAAGTTTGTTCAAGCATATTTCCCACAAAGTACCCTCCTAACGAAAATGGAGTTATCAAAAGGCATTCCAAAGTACCTTCCCTCATTTCCGTCATTAGGCTTCTGCTTACGTTTAGCATAGTACCTACCGCAAACATATAAACAACACCGCCTAGAATAATATAGGAAATATAATCATTAGTTCCTGCATATTCAGCAAAGCTGTTGCTGATATTTTCATTAAAAAGCAATTTATAGATAAAAAAGGCACCAAGTACATTAATAAAGCATTCAAGTAGACTGCCGAAAAAAAACTCAAAAGGATATGCCCTGGTTTTAATTGTGAAATTCCTATCAGCCGTAGCTAAAACACTTTTAATATTCATATTATCACCTATAATCATTAATAGTCATTGAATATATTTTCTTCCATAACTTCTCTAGTTGTCATGAATCTTTTGTACAAAAAAATAAGCTCAGAACTGTTAAAAATCAAATGGGAAAGAATACACCCCACTACTGATCCAGTTACGACAAACAAACACCCATTTGCAATGCCAATAATAGTATGATATATGTAACTTTTCATTTTAAACATACGATTAGACCAGCGATTTACATAATGCGCACTCACAAACATAATAGTACTTACAAAGATAGCTAAGATTTTGTCGTATCTATATAAATTGGAAATAATAAAGCATCTGTAAAATAATTCTTCTGCGATACAACCAAGTACAAATTCTACCAGTGTGTAAAATATCTCACATATCTGTACCTTCACATTAATAAAAGGGTTGTCTCTATCTATACTAATTAAAATGTATTTATAATTGCTTAACAACAACACTACCCCAAGGACAAACCCATAAATCATACTTTTTTTTGTATTTATATAATTCATATTATGTGAAAAAACTAAAGATAACATGATAGGTATAGCAAAAAAAAGAGTGTATCTTAAATATCTACTGAATTTAAACCCTCTAAGCAATGGAAGAAAAGTAAGTTTTATAAGTTCCAATAAATATATGGCAAGAACTAATTTTATCTGAAATGAATTAATTAATGCTAATGCGGCAATATTTATAGCTGTTACTATACAAACTGCAGCAATTTGTCTTTTAAAAATAAGTGGCTGGTCCATAATATTATTCATATGCTTACAATTGAACCTCTTCAACAATATTTAGTTCTAACATTGTATTTATGTACCCTTGCACATCTTGCAGAAGTTCTTCATTACTTACATCATAAATCTTAAGCAGCTTATTGCTCATTTCCGCAATGCTTGTTTTTCCATCACATAATTCAAAAATTCTTGCACCTATTTCATTGGTTCTAAATAATCTTCTTCGCTGTACAATTGCAAAGCCTTCGCGATTTCTTACCAAGGTTACGCCAAATTTTCTTTTAAAAAATCCCATATTCTACATTCCCCTTTCCTTTCATTTATGTTAAAAATCATATAATGCAACATTTAAGAATTATATACCAAGCTTACCGTGAGCCTGGTAATATTATCTTGTATAAACTGCAGCAAATCTGTAGTAAATACTTCCAAATTATCTACATCTATGCTGCGAAAGAACATAAAATTCAAATAATTTAACCAAATAGGATCATCAGAACAAAGATTTCTTTCGCATATCCTGTTTATCCATTTAGGTTTTACACATAAGCAGCCATTACTTGCATTTATAGCTCCCATTAGTGATTCCAGTGCTTTTCTTCCTAATATTATTGAAGATAAAAAATCTTTATCATTATAAAAATCGAGAGCGTCATAAAGAAGTGAATTAGTATCTTTTAAGTAGGAGTTTATTAGATAGTTATTAAATTCCGAAATTTTCACTTTCATTATAATGCCCTTAATGAAAGACTCATTTTCTAGAATCTCTCCTTTTATTAATCTATATAGAAATTTGAATTCATTAAGAGTTATATCTTCATATTGCCCTTTATTAAATTTTTCAATAAGTTCAATGACCTTATTTTTACCCCAATACTCTATGTCCAACTCAATAGAGTTTTCATAATACACTTCTACACACTTACTTGATACATGTTCATTTCTAATTGTAACATCAAAGTCATTATTATATATTACATAAACATCAAAGTCAGAATCCGCAGTGCCAAGGCCTTCCAAATGAGATGTATATACAATAACTCCTTGTGAGGCAGACATGGTCTTTACATATTTTATTATATTTTGCTCATTAATGTGACACTGCTGAAATCTAGCTTTCAAAAGCTCATTCATATTAAAACAACTCCTTGCTAAATCTAGGGCTAGGACTGATGACAAACTGCATCAGTCCTGATCCTTCCTATACTCGTACATTTACTGCTGTCACTTCTTCTTGTAATACTTCCTTAATGCTAGGTTTTTCATACTTTTTCATACTAAATTCCTCCCTTCATATATTAATTTATATATAGTAAAATATATAAATTCTATTAATAAAGCATATAGCATAGCTTCCGGGTTAATCCATGTTATCAAACCTAGTTGTGTGGGACAAACCTTCTAAAAATCTTGATGTTTTGGATTTGTTACTATTTAAAGGTGCTATCCCTAGTGTTTCAAAGATATGACTCAAAGTACAGTTAACAGTGCTGTAATCACATGTCTCACACTCAAGCTCATAATCCTTCATTGCTAGATAACTGCTCTCATCAAAACATATTTCTTCTTCATTTTCAAAGGAGTAAAGACTTCTTAT
>JAEZDX010000313.1 GCA_023417975.1 Bacillota bacterium | reverse complement strand
CTTCAGAAGCTGACCGTTCAATGGAATTTCTTATAGATGCCAGCAGTTTTATATGGTTAGGGTCCTCCGAGCTTTTTAGCTTGGTAAGAGCGGATTGTAATTCATTTTGAATGGAAACAGCAGCATCCATTGCATTAACGCTGTCTGTGCCTTCGGCAACACCTAGAGCGAGTTTCATAAATGTTTTCTTTATTCCTTTTTGATTCTCCATATTTTTGTTAATCAAATCATTGATAATATCAAATATTTCTTGGCGTGACTTATCGGTAGCTACAACTGCAGTCAAATAATCGATTAATTCTTCTAAGGGTTTCTCATAGGCACCGCTGTCCATTAAATTAATTAACGATTTATTTACCAGCTCTTTAATGGGAAGTGTATGCAGTCCTGTTTTAATTCCCTTTTCCGCTGCAAATGCTAACTTTTCCGTATCAACAAAGTCCAGCAGCTTACTTCCGTACTTTTCAATGAACTCAGAAGTAACACTATGGCTTTCAAAACTGTTGTCTATAAAGCTAATGATAAGATTTATAAAATTTATGTCTTGTATTTTATCACGAATAGCCTGTTGGCTTAAAAGTTCATGCTCAACTATATTGGATACAGCATCGATGAGCTTATCTCTGTTTCTGGGAATTATAGCTGTATGCCATGAAAAGCCTAAAGGCTTTTTGTAAAGTGCAGTAATGGCGAACCAATCTGCTATGCCTCCTATGAGTGCTGCCTCTAAAACAAAGCTCAACATATCAATATAGAAGCTGTCATAAATACGATATTTTATTACATTAACTGAGGTAAAGGCCAACAGTAAAATAATTAATAATCTGTCTGCCACTTTCTTGTTTTTCATAGTCATACTCCTCGTATTAATTTGGTTAATATAAAAATTAACATTCCCACTAATCCGCCAACTACAGAGCCGTTGATTCTTATTAATTGAAGATCATCTCCGGCTTTTGATTCTATCAAAGCAATAAGCATATCATCCGAGTACTTATTCAAGTTTTCTTTCACAATTGCTTCTATATTGCTGTGAATTTTATCGACAAGACTATTCAGAGCCAGCTTCATATATGCATCAACATTTTTTTGTAGTTCCACGTCATTTGAAAGGCGGTTACTGACATCAACTAATAATATACAAGCATAATCTGTAAACTTTTCTATATTTTCAGAGCTAGAAAAAAACTTTTGCTTGTTGCTTTCTGCAAATTTCTTTATCTGTTCGTGAATAAAAGAGTAGTTAAATTGCTCAAAAAACCAATTTTCAAATTTATTTTGATAATCTTTTGAAGTTTTGAATAAGTTGAATTTACTATAAGCCCAATGCTTTAGCTTGCTTCTGTTTATATCAGTTGGATTTCTCAGAGTTTTCAAATACTCTATTACCTTTTCCTGAATTACAGTAGTGAGACTTTCTGAAGAAAGCTGTAAAAAAACATCCAACACCAATGTGTTTACAAAGGCTCTACGCTTATATCCGCTTTCGTAGGATTTTTTTGTTTTATCTATCATATCAAAAAGAAGGGCATGAAAATCTTTTGTGGAAACCAACTCGATTACTTCATTTGCTGCAAAATCCAGTATTTTATCATCATATCCGTTCTCCATTGATATTTCCGCGCCTGAAATCATTATTTTTGGTATGTTCAATTTATGCAGACTTTCCACAGCAGCTTTTGAGAATGCCGTATCTGCGGTATCCATATCTAGTTTATCCAAAGCATCGGCCATAATGGAACAAAAGGAATTAACGACCTTTTTATCGTTACAGATTACAAGCAAATAGTCACTCAGCAGCTTAGTTGCATCATATTCGCTTACAAGCTGCCTTAAAAAATCCTTTGATAAGAGCTCTTCACTTACCATGGAACTTAAGGAATCAAAAATTGCCTCTCTATTTCTTGCAATAATTTGAGTTTTAAAAGGTATTCCAAGAGGTTTTCTAAAAAGTGCAGTTACTCCATACCAGTCGGCAAAGCCGCCAATCATGGAGGCACAAAAAGCACTGTACAATAGTCCTCCCCACAGATTTTCTTTGAATGGAAAAGTTATGAGGAAACCTAAAGAAACAATAATTAATATAATAGTAGCTTTATAACGATTCATGTATGATACTTGCCTCCTAAATGATGTGGCGTTATAATATAAAATAAACTTATACTGGTTACGGCTTTCAATTCATCTATATAGTATTTAAATATATTTATTTTATACCATATATTATAACTCGGCAACAGCATAAGAATAACTTTATTATTAACTATATAGAACACAATAAAAGGATCACATTGTGCCGAGCAAATTATGAAAAGTAATCGTATTAGTATATGGATGGTTTATGGTATTTAAGGATGTATGATTTAGCAATAATAATAAATTACTTGAAAAACAGAAGCTTCAGAAGCTTTTCCTAAGTGATAAATTTCAATATGAGCTCATACATCTATATCAGAAGGAAGGGACGACTTATGAGAAAAAAGAGTAAATCCAAAAAGAAAAAGAAAAGGCTTGCAAAATTTTTTAAAATTTCATTATTATTTATGCTGTTAATGGTGCTTTCCATTGCAACATATGTATTAATCTTTAGCTGGAAAGACATAAGTGCAGCAAATAAGGAAGTAAATGAGAAATTGACAGGTGTGAATACTGAAACCTTTAGACGAGTATCTCCTACTATTGTATACGATAAAGATGATAAAGAAATAGCAAAGCTTGCTGTTCATGACTTCATATATAGTAAGTATGAGGAAATACCTAACTACTTGAAATATGCATTTATTGCCACAGAAGACAAAGATTTTTTTAAGCATAATGGAGTAAGTATTAAAGGCTTGTCAAGAGCCGTATATTCAATGGTAGTTAATAGAGGAAAGGTCACTCAAGGCGGTAGTACTATAACACAACAATTGGTTAAGAACGTGCTTTTGACGCAGGATAGAACTTTGGAACGTAAATATACTGAAATGAGAATCTCACTGCAGCTCGAAAAGATGTTTAAAAAAGAGCAGATCCTTGAATTTTATGTGAATAATATAAACTACAGTAATGGTGCCTACAGTGCTGCATCGGCAGCAGAGCTATATTTTAATAAGCCATTGAATCAATTGAGCCTTGCAGAGGACGCGTTTATAGCTGCGATACCTAATAATCCTACATATTATAATCCATTAAAAAATTATGATCATGTAGTAGACAGGCAGAAGCTTATGCTCAAAAATATGAAGGAGCAAAAATATATTACTGAACAGCAGTATAATGAGGCAATTAATACGAAAGTAACGCTGAATTATCAGCCTTCAAATAATACTGCAGATAATTATATGACAACCTATGCCATTGATTGTGCGGTGAGGGCTATGATGCAATTTGACGGCTTTGATTTTAAGTATAAGTTCGCTTCAGATGAGGAGAAAAATAAGTATGATGATGATTACAATGCCGCGTATGAAGATTATAACAAGAAGATAAGAACAGGAGGCTATAAGTTATATACGAGCTTTGATATAGATAAGCAGAACAGTCTTCAGGAAAGCTTGGATAATAAGCTTAGTAACTTTAAAGATACTGATGAAAAGACAAAGCTGTACAAAGTACAGGGAGCTGCTGTATGTATTGACAACAGCACAGGACAGGTTATTGCCATGGTTGGAGGAAGAAGTCAGAAGGATGTGACAAATTACTTTAACAGAGCATTTTCAGCAGTAAGACAGCCTGGTTCGGCTATAAAACCATTACTTGTATATGGACCGGCCTTTGACAAGGGCTACACTCCTGATGATATTATGAATGATCACTTTATTCAAAATGGACCGAAGAATGCTGAAAACACCTTCTTTGGTGATGTTACACTTAGAAGAGCTATAGAATTGTCACTAAACACTATTCCTTATCAGTTGATTTCAAAAGAAGGAATTCAGTATGCTACCGAATATCTCTACAAATTGGATTTTGCACACCTTGTAAAAGAGGATAATAATCCAATCATATCCATTGGAGGTTTTACACATGGAGCCACGCCTGTAGAGATGGCGGGCGGATATGCGGCCTTAGCTAGGGGAGGAGAATATATACAACCTACCTGTATAAGAAAGATTACAGGCAATAGTGGGGAACTACTGTATGAGAATGGGAAGCAGAAGGAAAGGATATACAAGGAAGAAACTGCCTATAGAATAACTGATGTGTTAAAAGGGGTATTAACTCAACCTGGAGCTACCGGTTATGGATTGACGTTAAAAGATATGCCGGCAGCTGCAAAAACAGGTACAACAAGTGAATCCAAGGATGGTTGGTTTGCAGGGTATACACCATATTTAACTACAGTAGTTTGGGTTGGAGCTGACACTCCTGCTGTAATAAAAGGACTTTCAGGTGCTAAATATCCGGGGCCTATATGGCGAGACTTTATGAATAAGGCAAATACAGGACTGGAGGTAAAAGACTTCCAAGTACCACAGTCAATAAAGAATGCCCAGCTGGCACAAGCACAAGCTTTATTAAATGATGCAGAAGCTGCTGTATCCGCTTATGAAAATGTTCAGATTACTTCCAAAAACGATTATGACAAGGCAGCTGCTGCACTTCAGACAGCTCAAACTTCAGTAGATAAGCTGCCTCAGGATAAAAAACAGTCTTTTCTGGATAGAATAAAGGCAAAGACTGATACATTAAATGTAGTGAAGGGAACTTTGGAAACTCAAGGGCAGAATCAAACAGGAACAAACCAAAACGGCGGTGATACTTCCAATCAGGGCGGAAATACTCAGAATGGAAACTCCGGAAATACAGAAAATAACGGTGCTACAAATAATAATACTAACGGCAGCAATAACCAAGGCAGCGGAACAGGAAACAATGATCCATCCCAAGGTAATAATGGAGGAACAAGATAAAATTTTTTCTGGAATATGTAGTTAAACTGTAGATATTTTAAATTATCTACAGTTTTTTCTATTGCAGTATTGCTTATCAATGAAGATGGTATTATTCTAAAATATAGGTATATATGACAAAAGAAAGGAAAGTGAAAATGGGTTTTTTAAAGAAATATATTTTAAAATATTGGAAGCTATTTTGTTTCGCGCTATTATTTTTATCCTTGGAAGCAACTTGTGATTTATTGCAGCCAACTATTATGTCAAAGATTGTAGACATTGGAGTAAAAGAAAAAAGAATAGACTTTGTCATACATATGGGTATGCTTATGCTCGGCATAACAGCAGTTGGTGCACTAGCAGCGGTATGCCGAAATAACTTGGCAAGTAATGTTTCCCAAAGCTTTGGGGCTGACCTAAGGCTTGACCTTTTTAAGAGGATACAGCATTTTTCCTTCGATAATATAAATAAATTTGAAGGAGCATCTTTAATTACAAGATTGACAAATGATGTGACTCAAGTGCAAAATTTTTCTAATGGTATGATGAGAATATTTGTTAAAGCACCTATAGTGGGAATCGGTAGTCTAATAATGGCTTTAAGATTAAATGCAAGACTTGCCATGATTTTATTGGCAATAGTGCCTATTGTATTTCTTCTTATATATCTTAACATAAGAATCAGCTATCCTCTATTCAGAAAAGTACAAAATTCTCTGGATGATGTTAATAGTGTAATGAGAGAGTATTTATCCGGTGTCAGAGTAGTTAAAGCCTTTAACAGATTTAACTATGAAGAAGAAAGATTTGCAAAAGCCAATGATGAATTAGTTTCTCATTCTGTGTGGGCTATGAGAGCTATGTCGGTATTTTCGCCTAGTGTAACGCTAATAGTAAATATAGGGATAGTTTTGATACTTTGGATAGGAGGCGGAAAGGTAAGCCAAGGAAGTATTCAGGTGGGTCAAATTATAGCCTTCACCAATTACATGACGCAAATTTTGTTTTCCCTTATGGTTATATCAAACGTATTTAATATGTTTGTAAGAGCAAGAGCATCAGCAGAAAGAATAGGTGAAGTTTTTGAAGAAGAAGAAAGTATGAAGAACGGTACCGAAAATGCTATAGCTTCAGGACAACAAGGAAAGATAGAATTTGAAAATGTAAGTTTTTCTTATAAAGGTTCCGCAGGTAAGCCGGCATTGAAGAATGTGAGCTTTACAGGAAATAAAGGAGAAATTATAGGAATAATAGGATCAACAGGGTCAGGGAAAAGCAGTCTCGTAAATCTAATTCCGAGATTTTATGATGCCGCTTCAGGAGAAATTAAAGTAAATGGAGTAAGTATTAAAGAATGGGATGTAAAAAAGTTAAGAGAAATTATAGCTGTAGTTCCTCAAAAGACGACATTATTTACCGGATCTATTCTTGAAAATATACGGTGGGGAAAAGAAGATGCAAATTTGAAGGAAGTAAAGACTGCAGCGTCTATTGCACAAGCTAATGACTTTATAAATACCTTTACCGATGGCTATGACACAACCTTAGGACAGGGAGGAGTAAATCTTTCGGGTGGTCAAAGACAGAGAATTGCTATAGCAAGGGCTTTAGTTAGGAAACCTGAAATACTTATTCTGGATGATAGTACAAGCGCTGTGGATGCAGTAACGGAGACTAATATACGCGAAGGGTTAAAAGAATATCTTGGAGATGTTACTTGCATACTTATTGCGCAGAGGATTACTTCTGTTATGGATACAGACAAGATACTTGTTTTGGATGATGGAGAGATCGTAGGAATGGGAAAGCATCAAGAGCTAATGGAAAATTGCGGAGTTTATCAGGATATATTCCGATCCCAACTCGGGAAGGAGAAAATGCAATGAGCAAGGAAAATAACAAGAGTGTACAAGAATTCAACATGCCTGGAGCAGCCGGACGAGGACCTGGAAGACCTGGCGGTTTTGGCGGGCATAGAGGTATGGTACCGGTAGAGAAACCAAAGGATTTTAAAAGAACTATGAGAAGACTTTGGCACTATTTCGGCAGTGAAAGAAAACTCTTTGCTTTCATATTTATTTTAGTTATGGTAGATACTGCTATTGGATTATCGGTTCCATACTTAATAGGACAAGCTATTGATGCAATGTCGTCTAAAGGGGGAAGTGTAAATTTCGGACTTTTGGAAATAGTGGTAATCACCTTAGGAGTAGCATATGTTATAGATGCTTCTATCAATTTTGTTCAAGGCTGGCTCATGGCAGGAGTTTCGCAGCAAATTGTTTCGGGTCTTAGAAAAACGCTATTCTCAAAGCTGCAAAAGCTTAACATAGCTTTTTTTGATACACATCCACATGGAGAGGTTATGAGCAGATTTACAAATGATATAGATAATGTGAGCAGCACAATTTCACAGTCCACTACCCAGCTTATGAATGGGGCCATTACTATAACCGGATCCTTGATTATGATGTTCATACTAAGTCCACTACTCACTGCTGCAAGTCTTATAACAGTACCACTTGTGTTCTTATTGACTAGAACTATAGCAAAAAGAACGAAGCAGCTATTTAAAGCCCAGCAATCGGAACTTGGAAATTTAAACAGTCAAATTGAAGAAGCTATTTCAGGAATTCATGTAGTTAAAGCCTTTAATCATGAAGATAAAACAATAAAAGATTTTGAAGAAATCAATATCAAAATGAAAAAGGTAGGCCAAAAGGCTTTAGTTTGGTCAGGATATTTGATGCCCTTAATGAATGTTATAAATAATATCGGTTTTACCGCGGTTGCCGCTGTTGGAGGCTTACTTGCAGTAGAAGGGCATATAACTGTAGGTGTAATAGCAATGTTTTTAAGCTACTCCAGACAGTTTTCCAGGCCTCTAAATGATTTGGCTAATATATTTAATACCCTTCAATCTGCTGTTGCGGGTGCAGAACGAGTTTTTGATGTTTTGGATGAAGACGAAGAAACAAGTGATGTTTCGGAAGCTGTAGAGCTAAAGACTGCAAAGGGAAAGGTTGTTTTTAATAACGTGTCCTTCGGATACAATCCAGAGGTTGAAATACTTAAAAATATAAATTTATATGCTAAGGAAGGGAGCAATATTGCATTGGTTGGGCCTACAGGGGCCGGAAAAACAACAATAGTCAATTTGCTGGCAAGATTTTACGATGTTTCCGGAGGGGAAATATTGATAGATGACATAGATATAAGAAATTATACAAGAGACAGTCTGAGAAAATGTTTTGGAATAGTTCTTCAAGATACTTACCTTTTTACAGGTACAATAAAAGATAACATTAGATATGGAAAATTAGATGCAGCAGATGATGAAATAATGGCTGCAGCAGTTATGGCTAATGCCCATGCATTTATTAGCAGACTTCCGAAAGGCTATGATACTGTACTGACTGAAAGCGGAGGAAACTTAAGTCAAGGACAAAGACAGTTATTGGCTATAGCAAGAGCTATTTTATGCGATCCGTCCATACTTATCCTTGATGAGGCTACCAGTAGTGTAGATACTCGAACGGAATTGAGGATACAAGAAGCTATGCTGAAGCTTATGAATGGACGTACAAGTTTTATAATTGCTCATAGACTCAGTACAATTAGGGATGCAGATTGCATTATGGTGATAGACGATGGACAAATTCTTGAGAAGGGCAGTCATGAGAAATTGATTAACGCAGGTGGGGTATACAGCAGAATGTTTTATAGTCAATTCAAGAATATTGAAGAATAGCTAAATCTGCAAAAATTTATTTGAATTCATTAAAAGTACAGAGGGAAAATGAAAAATATGTTGAATATATTAGTAAGTAATTAACTTTGATTGAAAATATAACTATATTTAAATTTATACTTACTTGTGATAAGAGGTGTTTCAATTGTGAGCAAAGTCAAAAGTTATGTAACCATCAGTGAATTAGTTCCTTCAATGATACTGGCTGAGGATGTTATCTTTGATGGAGTAACATTGGTAAGTTCAGATGTAACTGTTACTCAAAATATTATCGAAAAATTAAAGGAACGGATGTTGTACGGTAAGGTTGCTGTTTATATTGAAAAGAATGAAGAATCGGAAACTCAAAGTATTCCTAAAGAGAAATCAGTTGCTGAAATTGAAGAGACCTTCAATAGTTATGCAGTAGATATCGAGAAAGTTTTTGACCTTGAGTACAGTAACGGTATGAATGATATTGAAGAGGTACGTAAATTTGCGAAAAATATACAGGACGAGTTAAATTCACCCAGAGCTGTTGTGAAAAATATAGTGCTTTATGGAAGTGGTACAGATACAATATACAGACATTCCGTTAATGTGGCTGCGCTTAGCCACGTACTTGGAAAATGGCTCGGACTTGATGAGAGAAAAACCAATCTATTAACCTATGCAGGTATACTTCATGATTTTGGAAAGACGAAAATAGATAAAATCATTTTGGATAAGCCTTCAATGCTTACATCAAAAGAATTTGAAGCAATAAAAAACCATCCTGTCATTGGCTATAATTATGTAAAAAAAATACCGAACCTTGATAGTTCAGTGGCACTGGGAGTATTAATGCATCATGAGAGACTTGACGGTAAAGGCTACCCATTGATGGTTAAGGAGGAAAAGATTCCTGATTTCGCAAAAATTATCGCAATAGCAGATATATTTGATGCTGTGAATTCAAACAGATTTCATAAACATAGTAAAGGTCCTTTTGAAGCTTTGGAGATTATTCAGAAGGAAAGCCTGGGAAAGCTGGATTATCAATATTGCAAGGTGTTTTTAGAGCATATAGTAAACTACTATATGGGTGAGCAGGTTAGATTAAATACGGATAAGATATGTAAAATAGTTCAAGTAAATATAAATGATCTTAATAGGCCGCTGTTGTTTGACGGAAATGATTTTATAGATTTAAAATATGAGAAGGATTTAGTTGTAGAAGAATTAATTGTATAGTACAGTGCAAAAAACCTGCGGCATGCAGGTTTTTTGCATATAAAGATATGGGGGTTTGTGCATTAACAAATTCGTTTTAGAAATTTAGCAGCTATCCTTTGAATTTTAGTATGAATCTTCTTAAATCCAATACAGGTCGAAACCTTTCTTTAAAAAATCTTAGCCCACCGGGACCAAGATCCTCTGCGGCATTCATTCTATCTATATTAGGATTGATTCTGTTTATTTCCTTGGCAATTTCAATAACCAAAAATTCCGAAAGACCGTCATAATCATTCATAAACTTTGAAAGACACCACCAGGCTTCCCCGTTTGGAAGAGGACCACCTGACACCATTCCGATAACCTTGCCTTCATTTTCAACTACAAGTACAATATGCTCAAGTTCTTTGCAATGCTTGATGATTTCATGGAAGTATATATTGTCAAAAACATAAGAATATTTTTGGCCTGAAGTTTCACTCCAATAGTCTCCGAGCTTCATAACAGAACTATAATCTTCTTTACGGTATTCACGTACCAATACTTTAGGACAAGTCCTTTTGAACTTATTTACCTTTCTTCTGATTGTACCGAAATCTTTTCCATTCAGGGTTAAAAGCTTTTGGATGGAAAAAAATTTTTCTTTTCCTACTAAACCCGTAACATGGAAGTAATCGTTGAATTTGGGATGCTGCTTTAAAAATTCAAGCTGCTGCTCATTGACTACCTTAATGACTGTACCCGGATCTTTTGAACGGTTCCAGTCGGCACAATATTGCAAAGAATAGGTCACTACTTGGAACACCTTGTCTATGCTGCCTGCTCCAAAAGGAAGGCATATCAAATACAGCGAGCCGCTTCTTAAATAGCCGAAGGTTACAAGCATATCATCAACGAGTTTCCATAACACCTTTCTAGCTGGTGATTGAGAGATAGCCCATAAAAAGTCAAAATTAGATGACCATAAATTCGCGGGGTATTGAGTTTTGCCAATATATTTTGAGTATAGAGCTTTGTCAGAAATATCTATAACATTAAAAGACCATTTACCAACATTAATTATGCCTGATAGCTTTGAAAACTCATCCAAATGAAACACTCCTCTTCAAAGTAAATAAATCTTCCTGTATAAAAGCAATGGTTTGAGTAAGGGAGGTGAAAAGTCTTATATTTATTGTTCATAGTATATATTACACAGTGTTACAATAAATGACACAATATTTTTATATGTATATGGATAAAGCAATATAATACAAGCTAGAAAACGATATTGTTAAGCACCAAATATCATGATTATACATAACCTAAATTGAGGAGGGATGATCGTGATAGGCATTTTATGTTCTAAGGATATTGAGGAAGAATACACTAAGCGGATGCACTTATGGTTCAATGAATTTAGTGCGGAGCAAAAGGAGCCAATAGTTATTTTTCCCATTAATAATATAGATTTAAAGGCAAAAACAGTTACAGGTAATTTAATTACTGAGAAAGAGGTTAAAGTAGTTGATAGCTCATTTCCATCGGTAATATTCAATTTCAGCTTGCAAAAAGATGACGCCGGTATAAAAACAAGAAAAGTATTAGAAGAAATGGAGCAAGTTGAGCTTGTAAATTATATCAATAAGTTCGATCAATGGATGGTAATGGATATGCTTTCTTCCTTTAGCAGTACAAGAAGTCACTTACTTCCCTATCATATTTATGATAAAGCGGAAAGAAATTATAAGCCTGAAGATGAGCAAAAATACATTATTATGCCATCAAGAGGTGCAAGCCTTTCAAGAGTAATATATGCAGTACCTGATCCTAAGTCAGACAGAGTAAGCGGATCTCAGTATTTTAAAAAAGGACATATATGTGACTATATAGACGCATCTTTATGTCAGCAAAGATGGTTGTTTGTTGAAATACCTGAAATACAGGTGAGAAACAACCATCCTGTTGTGATTAGAGTATATTTGCAAAAATTGAGACAGGATAAGTGGTCTGTATTAGGAAGGGATATTTTTCTTGAAGCAGAAGATAAATTAACCGACATATTTGAAGAGGTTGATAAAACTGCACTAAATGCTATATTCCATGTCAATAAATTTTTGCCTTCCATGGGGCATTGTTTTATTGATTTTATACTTGATTCCAATAATAAGCCTTATTTTTTGCATATAGGGGGGTTGGACCAATTTTTTTTCAGGCAGAATAGAAGTCAGGAGTTCTGCAAAA
>JAEZDX010000274.1 GCA_023417975.1 Bacillota bacterium | reverse complement strand
AAAAAATGTCATTAATTTAAGGAAAAAACAGTTTAAGTGAGGAGAATTGTATGCAAATAATAGTTTATAAATTAAACGACGAAGAATTTGCAATTGAAACCTCCAAGGTTCAGGGAATTAATGATTTGATGGAAATAACAAAGGTACCAGGTGCCCCTCTGTATATAAAAGGACTGATTAACTTAAGGGGAAATGTCATATCCTTGTTGGACTTGGAGCTTTTATTGGATATTGAAAAGAGTGGAGATAATAAGAATAACATTATTATTCTCAACATTAAGGAAGAACAGGTAGGAGTAGTTGTAGATGCTGTCAATGAAGTAATGGATATAGATGACAGCAAAATGGAAAAGATAAAAGATGAAAAGAACAGATCATATGTAAAATCAGTTATCAATTTGGGTGACAGAATAGTAACTCTTATAGATATTGATGAATTACAATTAAATTAGCAACGAAATTAGCAACGAAATGAGGGGAATATATGGCAGAAGTATTATCACAAAGTGAAATAGATGCTCTGTTATCTGCCTTGTCATCCGGTGAATTACAGCCGGATGAACTTCCTAAAGATGAAGAAAAGCAAAAGGTTAAGGTATATGATTTTAGAAGTCCTCAAAAATTCTCTAAGGACCATTTACGAACTTTGGAATTGATTCATGATAACTTTGCAAGAATAATATCAAATTACCTTACTGCACAAGTGAGAACTAACGCAAAGGTTAAAATCGAATCCATAGAGCAGATAACATATGAGGAGTTTATTCATTCAATACCCAATCCAACAATATTGACTGTATTTAAAATGCCTCCGTTAAACGGGTCCATACTTTTCGAGACAAATCCTCAATTTGTATATCAAGTTATAGATATATTGTTGGGAGGTTCCGGCGACAGAAAATATAAGCTTAGAGATTTTACGGATATCGATAAAAATATAATCAGGCAGATAAATAAAGGACTCATTTCTAATTTAAGGCTGGCATGGGAAGATATAATAGAGGTAGAGACAGAGATAGAAGGAATTGAAACTAATCCGGCTCTAAACCAGACATTGGCACCAAATGAACCTGTTGCTTTGATATCCTTCTCCGTGGAAATAGGAAGAAATTCTACATTTATAAATATCTGTATTCCTTATTTAAGTATAGAGAAGCTGCTTGATAAGCTGGTAGTTCAATACTGGTTCCAGCAAGCAGATGATTCTTTGTTACAAGAATCGAGGAATAAGCTAAAGGAAAGATTAAACGTAGTTGATGTGGATGTAACAGCAGTATTAGGAGCCACTCATATAACTGTAGATGATTTCTTAAAGCTTACAATAGGTGACGTTGTACCGCTTGATAATAAAACTATCAGTCCGATTAAAGTAATGGCTGAAGATCAGCAGGTTTATTATGCAAGACCGGGTATAGTCAATAAATCCATGGGAATTGAGATATTAGATATTATAGATAAGGATGTGGAATAGTATGAGTAATGGGTTTCTCTCACAAGAAGAAATAGATTCACTATTGAACGGCGGCGGAGGATTTTCTGCTCCGGTTGAAGAAGAATTGTTAACAGAAATCGAAAAAGACCTTTTGGGAGAGGTTGGAAATATATCTATGGGATCTGCTTCCACAGCGCTTTCTCAAATAATCAATCAGCATGTAAATATTACAACTCCTGTTGTAAGTATAACAACATTAAATGAAATAAAAAATAATTTTGAGGTTCCCAATATAGCGCTTGAAGTTAAGTATGTAAGCGGGATAACCGGAAAAAACCTTTTAGTAATGAAGATTACAGATGCCGGTGTTATTGCTAATCTTATGATGGGTGGAGACGGAAAGGTAACTACTACAGAATTGTCCGAAATTGAGGAAAGCGCTGTTTCAGAGGCTATGAATCAAATGATAGGATCTGCAGCAACCTCTATGGCAACTATGTTCTCACGTGAAGTAAATATATCGCCCCCGGCTTCATTAATTTGGTCGGAGACGGACAATGGGCCAGTGGCTGAAATTGATCCTGATGATATGGTTATAAAGGTATCTTTTAGGCTTACTATAGGTGACCTTGTAGATAGTAATATAATGCAAATATTACCTGTCAGCACTGCAAAAAAGATTATCTCTATAATGATGGGTCAGGAGGAAGCGCCTAAAGAGGAAAAAAAGGAAGCTCTGCCTGTAAGCAAACCGGCAGAACGAACAGCTTATCAAGAACCTCAACCAACGCCTGCCTATAATTATAATAATACAGATGCCTATGGCTTTGCGGAGAAAACTATTGAAAAGACTCCGCCTGTTGAAGTTCAAAAGGCACAATTCCAACCTCTTCAAACATCGCCAGCATATAATCAGCCTAAAAATATAGATTTAATACTTGATGTTCCTTTGGAGATATCTGTAGTTCTTGGAAGAACTAAAAAGAGCATTAAAGATATTTTGTCATTAGGCACAGGTTCTTTGATTGAACTTGATAAGCTAGCAGAAGAACCGGTAGAAATATTAGTCAACGGCAAAAGAGTAGCTTATGGGGAAGTTGTAGTTGTAGATGAAAACTTTGGTGTTAGAATTACAAGTATAGTCAGTAATGCGGAAAGAATTCAAAGCTTAAGTAAATAGTCAGTATTTACTGCGTATGGCATATGCAGTAAATACTTTTATTATTTGTACCATCTATACTGTAGATGGTATTTTAATGTACGAAAAATAAAAGAATAGTATAAACTTTTTTGTACTGTGTTCGATAATATAATTAAAGGAATTAATGCGGAGGTTATGAATATGAAAATCAACGGGGTTACGCCTAATAAGGTTATAAGTATATATAGTGTAAATAAGAAGGAAGCCGTAAAGGAGACTAAAAGACAGGACGAAGATAAGATTGAAATTTCGTCTGTGGGTAAAAGCTTGAGCAGTCTTTCATTGGAGGGCAATTTTCAATGTTCCGATAAAAGGATAGAGCAAATAAGAGATCAAATTTCTAAAGGAACATACAGTCCTGATTCAAAATTGGTAGCACAGAAGATCATTAATCTTGTTAAGGGGAGAGAAGATTGATGCATGCCGAGAAACTAAATGAGATTATTGTTAAGGAAACCGAAGCATTAAAGGATTTGCTGAAGCTATTGGAAAAGCAGTATGACATGTTGATTAAAAATGATATATTTGGCTTAGAAGGCATAGTTGAAGACATACAGCTTGCCAATAAGAATATAGCGGAAATAGAAGTAGAGAGACGTAAGGAAGCTGCAGGCGCTTCCATAAATAATGTAGTACAAAGCAGCAACGATGATGAGCTGGATAGAAATTTCAGAAATGCAAAAAAGCTATTACTGGACATTCAAGTCCAAAAAGATACAAATGATATGCTAATTAAGCAGGGGTTGGGATTCAGTACTAGAATTTTGAATATTTTAAATCCAAACAGAAATATAAAAACATACAATGCATATGGAAAAATAACAAAGTAGGGGTGTAGTGTAATGTCAGGTTTATTTTCGACATTTAACATAGCAAAAAGAGGAATATTTGTTCAGCAAAAGGCAATAGACGTAACCTCACACAATATAGCAAATGCCAATACAGAGGGCTATTCAAGACAAATAGTACAAATTGAGACTACAAGACCTTTCGGAATGCCAACTTTAAATAATTCAGCGGAGCCGGGGCAATTAGGTACAGGTTCTCAAGTATCGGCAATTATGAGGGTAAGAGATACTTTTTTGGATTACCAAATAAGAGTAGAAACTAGTACTCAAGGAACCTATGATGCCCGACAATCATTTTTGGGTGAGATAGAGAGTATTTTCAATGAACCTTCAGATACAGGCATATCAACTCTTATGGGTAAGTTCTTTGATTCTTGGCAACAGCTTTCTAAAAATCCCCAAAGTTCAAATGCAAGAACAGTAGTAGCTCAGCAGTCAGCAGCATTAGCTGATGAACTTAATCATACCTATAATCAGCTTCAGAGTTTAAAGGACAATGCAAATTCACTTATAAAAAATACGGTATTTGACGTAAATAATTTGCTATCTCAATTAGATTCGGTGAATCAGCAAATTATAGGTGTAAAAGTTGCAGGTAACGAACCTAACGATTTAATGGATAAGAGAGATTTACTTTTGGACCAGCTGAGTCAGAAGTTCAACATAAATGTAGATAAAAGGGATTTTGGAGGTATTGATGTTAGTCCCGTGGACGAAACGGGAATGAAGGATGGTTCATTAATAGTTTCTCAGCCTAATACTGATGGTAAGAGAATATCATATGTAAGCAGTATAGAGAAGGTATCCGGCACAGAAGGTTCAGATGCTTCAGGAAATTCTACAAACACTTATAAGCTGACTTACTATAAATTAGGTGATATGTCATCTGAGCAGAATAAAATGACTGTACTTGTTTCAGGGCTTACTGATGCCCAGGCTAAGTCCATTGAGGAAAGTAGAGTAATTTGGGGCAGCAGCGATGGAACGGCAATTAAAGGTGACGGATGGAAGCTTAAGGATGGAGATACAGTGGCAGCGTCGGAGCTTACAACCTTTGTTCCTTCGGCGGGTGAGCTTAAGGGTTATATGTCTATAATGACAGACATAGACAGCTATACGGATCAGCTTAATAAGGTAGCAAAAGCACTTGCTTTCGCAGTAAATGCAGTACACAGCGGAGTTACTGATCCCACTGCAGCAGGAAATCATGATCAAGTTCCCTTCTTTGTAAATGGCTCTATAGCAAAATATGATGTTAATTCAAAGCTGACTAATGTTTCCGATACATTGGATGCAGAGAGTGAAATAACTGCAGGAAACATTTCCATTAATAAAGAAATATTAAAAGATGTAATGAAAATTAAAACAAGAACAAATGATGATAAATATGATACTGCTTCTCAAAATACCGAAGACGGAGAAACGGACGGAGAAAGAGCAAAGGCAATTGCAGGTTTAAGAAATGTACTTATGAAAGTTCAGGATATAGGTGTAAATATTAATGAACGAAAAGACCTATTTGATCCTTTAAAAGGCGGCAGTGAGCTTACAAACAACGGAATGACAATAACTAATAATATCAACGGGATGACAATGGACAGTTATTTTAAGGACACAATAGACAGATTGGGTGTTCAGTCACAAGAGGCTAAGAGAATAGTTAAAAATCAACAGGCTCTTCT
>JAEZDX010000151.1 GCA_023417975.1 Bacillota bacterium | reverse complement strand
CCCCTGTATTTCTCACTATCTCATTAAGGTGCATTTTTAAAACTGGATTAGAACCTATATTCATTGCAATCTTTTTAAATTCTAACTGCTTATACATATGAAAACATTGCTCAAGTATTGGCAGCATATCCTTAGTATGAATCTTTAACTTATTAGCATAGAAGAATAATTCAAATTCCTTTGGGTTGATTGTTTTTAATTTATGAGTAAACTCATTTAAATAGTCTAACGCATCAAGCTGCGTAAAAAATTCTTCAAAATGCACCTCAAGTATCTTTGCTTTATTATTTAATGAAATGCTATAATTCCCCAATTAAGTCCATCCTTTCTGTATATATTTATGGTATATGTAATAATTAGACATTTTTCAAATATATTATACAACATATTTGAATTTTTTCCCATAGTGATAGTCGTTTTTTCTTTACCTTCAACTTTACTATTTCATTTCTATTAATAATTAACTTTTTTACAAATCATCTAATTTGAAATCAGATTATACTATATGTATTAACAGCACATAACGGCATAACTGATGCTTTTCAGCAAGTCATGCCGTTATGTGCTGTTATTAATATAATTAGCTTTGCTTCTGCTCTTGGTCTTGTTTAAAATTCATAATTGAAATTCTGGAAATAGTGCTCTGTTTGCTATCTGCATAAGAAACCGTTAATCTGTCCCCCACTTTTATATCCTTTATACTTAAGCTGCTGCTGGCTCCTTCTTGTGAGCCTTTATTAAAGGTTGATATTTGAGCTCCATCAGGAATTTCGATTATTTTAGTCTCTCCCGTATATTGAGTTTGAAAATTTGGGGCTGAGTTTTGCTGACCCGTGGGTGGTATACCTTGTCCTTTCTGTTCACCACCTTGTTCAGATGCCCCAGCCTGGGCATCTGTAGAAGGCGCTGCTTGTCTCTGGTTTTTATTGCCTTGATTATTATTCTGATTATCGGAAGAAGCGCTCTGTTCTCTATTATTCATTCCTCTAGCCGGCATCTGAATCAGCTTCAATGTAACTTTGTTCCCGTCAACAGCTGTAACTTCACCTGTAATTCCAGGTGCCCTATCGTTTTGATTATTTCCTTTATTTTCTGTAAAATCACTTTGGTTTGAATTACCTTGCTTATTTGCTGTTTTATTACTGCCGCACCCTGTTATTATAGTTGCGGATATCATTAAGCTTGTAATTAAATATACTACCTTTTTCATTTTCTCTTCCTCCATCATCTATCTCTTATATAAGGCCTTGTATTCTTAAGCTTTTTTAAATTATATAAGGAGATTGTAGAAGGAGTATCAAATACTTATGTGAACTTTATGTGAGGTTAATGCTTGATTGAACGTCTCCATGCTGTATTTCTTGTATCTATAATTTTTTCTGAGTCTACCAAGGACACTCCTCACAGCTTTTAAGTGCTTAAAGTATAATTTATTTGTTTTTTCCTAAAACTATGCTAGAGCAATCAAAATGTTAATTAATAAGGAGAAATATACTATGTCAAAAAACGAAAATAAAGTTAAAAATCAACAACAAAATAAAACTCCCAGTAGTAATAAGTCAAACAGCCAAGGTATGAATACACTTGAGTCAATAACTCTTCAGACAAAAAGGTATAAAGAAGATAAGTAATACTTAATTAATTTGCAAAAGTTAAAACCATGCTATAACACTATAAATCATGTATGTTTTAGCATGGTTTTATTCTGAATATATCAAATACTATTAAATTCTACCCATCTTCTCTTTTAAACTCTCTGTAATTTCTACAAGCGGAAGCCTTACTTCGGAAGATTCTATTAGTCCATGTTTGCTTAAATAATATTTAATTGGAGCTGGATTTGGCTCCTCAAAGAGCATAGGTATAAACTTATACAGCTCTTTCCATATCTCCAAAGCTGTTTTATAGTCATTGTTTTGAATAAATTTATAAACCTTAATAAATTCCTCTGTTCTTATATGAGAAGACGCCAATATTCCACCACTGCCTCCTAATAAAAGGGTAGTATAAAATAGCGCATCCTCACCGGTCAATACCGAAAAATCTTTTGGTTGGTTTAGAAGAAGCTCCGTGCTCTGTTTAATATCTCCACATGAATCCTTAATTCCAACTATATTACTTAGCTCAGCAAGTTTGTAGATAGTTGCATTCTCAATATTTCTCCCCGTTCGATAGGGTATATTGTAAACAACTATATTTAAATCTGTAGCTTCGGATATTCTTCGAAAATGCTCATAAATGCCTCGCTGATCAGGTCTGCTGTAATATGGCGCAACAGACAATATTCCATCCACATTATTCTTCTCTAAAACTTTTACCTGCTTAACTACTTTTTCAGTATTATTGCCTCCAAGTCCGACAAATATAGGCACCCTTCCATTGACATACTCTATAGTTTTTGCTACAAGTTCTTCAAATTCATAGTCGCTTATTGTAGGACTTTCTCCTGTTGTTCCTAAAGGCATAATTCCCGAAATTCCCTTAGGTATATAATATTCAATCAAATTTTTATAGGATTTAAAATCTACATTTCCTTTTGAAAATGGCGTTATTATAGGAAGCCAAACCCCCGATAATTTCATAACTGTTTCCTCCTCTTATAAATTTTTCAATAAATAAAATTCAATAAAAAAACTCTCACCTCCAAGACTTCATCGGTCTTGGGGACGAGAGTTATTGTTTCGTGGTACCACCCCTGTTCATCTATATGTCACCATATAGACCTTATTAAGTACGGCAATAATATGCTTATACTTTAGCTCTTTAACGGGAGCACCCGGCACAGTCTACCCCTCCAAAGGAGGCTCGGTGTGAAGCTCTGAGACCTTCTTCCATAAAACAATCTACGCTCTCTCTCATCGCCGTGAGCTTTCTGTAAAAGACCGATATTATGTACTCTTCTCTTCATAGCTTAATGTCTGAATTTTTTTATAATATTACATTAAAAATTATGTTTTGTCAATTGTTTTCCAAACATCATTCTTGACCGTTTTATTCTATTATTACTCCCTTGCTATATTATATAATAAATATATCTCATTTAAATCCCTTGAAGTTGCTGCTTCTAACTCCTCCACCCCGGTTACACAAAAAGTATAACCTTTAAAAGGAAGGCTTAAGTTATTAATGGCTACAAATTGCGATCCTTCAATTCGCAATTTGCATACATCCTTTTTATTAAATATAACCGAACTTCCTGATGCTGCTACATGACAGATACTATATTCGCCCATGGACACTATATCCTTAAATTTTAAATCTGAACATACTCTAAAAAATCTATCTGCATCAATATATTCATTAGGTGTATTACTAATCCATGCTCTTTTTTGAATTACAAAATATTCCTTATTGCTTTGATCGTAATTTATGTAATAATACATGCCACCACTGCTTGTTATTTCACAATTCAAGTCCAAAATAATACCGTCTTTATTAAAAACAATATTCCAATCTTTCACTTCAAGTTTTTCAGAATTTCCAAGACTTCCTTTTATAGAAATCCATTCCTTTAGCATATCCATATTGAATATATTATTCGTTGATACACTAATTTTAATTGCTTTTGGAGAATAGAAACCACAGACAATCATACTAAACACAAAGATTATTGTAATAGTTAAAATTGTTCTTAAATATCTTTTTTTATCTCTAAGTTCCATTATTAGCCTCCAGTTTAGATTTTGTAGAACAAACAGACTCAAGATACAATATGATGAATACCTATTTTTTGAACAAACAATAAACTTTATACTAACAATATAGTAGCATACTTATTTATTGTTACCTCATTTTGTAAATAAGTATTAACCTTTCTTCACATAATTTAACGATACTTCGACTCAAAAATTTGAATTTTTATCAAATAAAAATATATGAGATTCTTAGATTTTGTAACAGTAAAATTCAATTATCTCTGGAATTTAATACATACAATCGTAAATATTCAAAATTGATGAACCGTCCCCATTGACAATAAACGAATGATCATTTATTATAGAGTTATATAAGAGGTGGGACAATGAGAAAAAAGGATGATGAAAAGCAAAGAAATATTAAAAAAGCTGTTATTAAATTGATATTGGAGGAAGGTTTTCACGGTACTTCAATGTCAAAGATTGCAAGGGAAGCAGGAGTGTCCCCTGCTACTGTCTATATTTATTATGAAAATAAAGATATGATGCTTCAAGATATTTATCGTGAATATTCGGAAGAGATATTTCGTTATATTTTAAGCAAGATAAATAATAATATGGATGGAAAGCAGCTTATAGAAAATCTCATCAGAAACTACTACTTGTATATTCATGAACATGATGAGATATTTTATTTCGTAGAACAGTTTTCCAGCTGTCCTGCTCTATCGAATCAATGCGATGTTATGAGAAGCATCAATTCTCTATACAGTTTATTCGATGAATTGAAAGGAAGAAAAATTTTTAAAGCTTTTCGTAACGATAATATATTAGCTATTATTTTTTCTCCTGTAAAGGCTATATCAAATAGTCCCTGTAGTTCTGATGAAGAGAAAATGGACATTCTTCAGGAGATGATAAGAATAATACAAGATGCGCTGCTTTTTTAGCTTTTATTGAATAAATGTATTTTGTCCATAGTTGCTGCAATACACAAACGAGACTGTTTTGTTGTAGTAAATACTCAAAAGAATCTCGTTATAATTTTAAATATAATTAAACGAACATTCAGTTATTAATGTTTCAAGAAAGGAATGAATGCAATGACAAATATTATTGATAATAACACAGGAAAGATGGTACTCCCAGTGACTGATAGCATTCTTTTGCCAGGGATATCTCAAGTAGTAAAACTTACACGCCTTAGTGCTGCTGAGCTTGAATATCTTAAATACGATGGCTCCATTTGTATAGCACTTCCGTTAAAATCAAGCTACAACCAAAGTAGTCTTAAAGAAGAAGATTTTTATAGTATTGGCGTGCTTTTTCAGGTGGAAGAGCTAGAAGCGTTAGAAGATAACAAATACCAGATAGTTATAAAATCCTTAGATCGTGTAGAAGTAACGAATATGACAATTACAAATGGCTTTATATCCGCAAGCTATAATATTGCAGCAGATATCGCAATTAATAATAAAGAAGATGAAGACGAACTTCTTAATCAACTAAAGTCTATAGTTCGCGATACAGGTGCATATTTTAAGGGTTCAGAACCATTCATAAACATTATTGATGATATTAAAGATATCAATAAGCTTATAGGCTATTTATCCCGTTATATAAGATTGAACATGGAAGATAAGTATGAATTGCTCCAGCTTCAATCTATAAAGGATAGAGGCTTGAGATTCATGGATCATCTTTTTAAGCACAAAGAAGCTATAAAGCTAAGAATTGAATTATCTGAAAGATATTCTGAAAAGGCTAATAAAAACTATAGAGAAACTGTACTTAGAGAACAGTTAAAGGCCATTCAGGAAGAACTCAATGAAAGTACCGGAAACAGTAGTAATAAAAAGGACTATCGAACAAGGATGGAAGAAGCAGGAATGCCGGAAGATGTCAAGGCTGTTGCGCTGGAAGAATTGGGCAAGCTTGAAAGTCAGAGTCCAAGCAGTTCTGATTATAATGTGATAAGAAATTATTTAAACCTATTAGTAGAGCTTCCTTGGAAAGCTCCTGAACTAAAGCCTATTGACATTGACAAAGCGAGACAGTTATTAAATGATCAGCATTATGGGTTGGATAAGGTAAAGGATAGAATTTTACAACACTTAGCAGTTATGAAGCTAAAGAAGGATAAGAAAGGTTCCATACTTTTACTTGTAGGACCTCCGGGAACAGGAAAAACAAGTCTTGGTAAAAGTATTGCTGAGGCATTAGATAGAGAGTATGTACGTCTTAGTTTGGGCGGTATAAGAGATGAGTCCGAAATTCGAGGACATAGAAGAACTTATGTAGGAGCACTTCCCGGCAGAATAATTCAAAGCATAAAAAAGGCAGGCGTAAAAAATCCTGTTATGATTTTAGATGAAGTAGATAAGCTAATGAGCGGACTTAACGGTGATCCTGCTGCAGCATTACTGGAAGTACTTGATCCTGAACAGAACAATACTTTTACAGATCATTATTTAGATGTACCCTACGACTTATCTGAAGTCTTCTTTATAGCAACTGCAAACACACTGGACACTATTCCACGCCCTCTGCTGGACAGGATGGAAATAATTCAAGTATCCAGTTATACCGGAAATGAAAAATTCCATATTGGCAAGAATCATCTCATTCCATTAACTCTTCAAGAGCATGGACTTACAAAGGATCATCTCATTATAGAAGATTCTGCACTCCAGAAAATAATCGATAATTATACTTTAGAAGCTGGAGTACGAGGCCTCAAGAAACAGCTTGCAGCTATTGCAAGAATTGTTTCAGAAAAGATTGTATCAAATAGAGTGGCTCTACCGTATGTGGTTAATTCGGATATGTTGGAAGAATTATTAGGAAGACAGGTATCCAGACATGAAAAAGTCAAAGCTCAAAACCCTGCAGGTGTTGTCACAGGACTAGCTTGGACCCCTGTAGGTGGAGAGATACTCTTTATCGAAGCTACAGATATGCCAGGAAGTGGACAAGTCATTCTCACAGGACAGCTTGGTGATGTGATGAAAGAATCAGCCCGAATATCCCTCAGCTTATTAAAATCAAGGCTCGGGGTAAGCACCTTCAACTTCAAAGAAAGCGACTTACACATACATGTGCCCTCAGGAGCTGTTCCAAAGGATGGTCCTTCAGCAGGTATAGCATTGTTTACCGCATTAGCCTCACTTGTTACAGGCATTAAAGTAGATTCAAAATTGGCTATGACCGGTGAAATTACTTTAAGAGGTGATGTCCTTCCTATTGGAGGATTAAAGGAAAAACTACTCGGTGCTTTACGAGCCGGCATAACAAAAGTCTTAATTCCAAGGGACAATGTTATGGACCTTAAAGATGTACCTGAAGAAGTAAAGGCTCAACTAACTATTATTTCCGTTGAAACCATCGAGGATGTACTCAGAGAAACAATCAGCATACCGATGCCTAGAATACAGCAAATACTCGAAGATAAATTACTGGGGACGGTTCAACACTATTGATAGATTAAGAAAACAAATCAATTTTGTTACAATATATAATAGCTTCCAAGTAAAATTTCTCTTGGAAGCTATTATTATGATATTAAATATATAGCTTGTCTATTTATTGTTTATTATACATTTCAATTAGTATAAGTATTTTTAAAATTAAAATTGCTACTTCAATTTTTTCAAACTATTATGCCGCTAACCCTACAATCACATCGTCTATAAGATTTTCATATTCTTTTTCTTCAGTAATAAGAGAGTACCCTATATTATACAAACGACATATATTAGATATTGTTATATTACCTAGCTCATGGCAAATATCGGTTAAGCTGAGATTGCACAGCACTCTTATAACAAAGATACATAGAGCTTTTAGTTTAGTATTTTTATGAGTGAACTTAGCACGAATATTAGAACATGTATTTATATACTTTGAAATAAATTTGACTATCTCTTCATAAGAAAAATCCCTTACCAATATCCTTCTTTCATTTCTGCAATCACTGCCTTCTTCCTTGAACTCTACATCAATTTTCTGTGAACTTTCTGATACTCTATTCATAAACTCCAAGTAGGACTTTCTTGCTATATCAATATTTTCACTAAAATGTCCCAGTATATAACCGTTATCTAATATTTTAAATTTATCCTCAGTCAAGCCCAGATATATCCCCAAGGTGGAATACTTGTATTTCTCGGGACATTTTTTATATTTAGAAATATCCCTGCAATTGTTATGTATATATGCAGAAAGCGTCAATGCATAATTTTCATCATCAACTAATTTGCTTTTGAATCTATCCTGAAATACGTGTCCGTGTCTATTATACTTTTTATTAAAATATGCTGAATAACATTGGTTTATAGACTTCATTATCTTACTTATATCAGCTCCTCTAGTGTCAATAATCATATGTGCATGTGTAGTCATAAGACAATATGCATACACATTAAAGAGAAAAGTCAGCTTATATTTTTTCACCAATTGAATATACTTTTCCTTGTCTTTGTTATCTCTAAACAAAGGGACATCACTGATACTTCTTACCATAATGTGATATATTCCCGAATCATTTTTTATTCTTGCAGCTCTAGGCATAATTATTCCTCCATTGATTTTTTATTAATTCTTGCCCTAGAGTTTACTTTCTAAACTTTATTAAGTATATTTTTGATGAATTTTATTACGTAACAATACCTTAATACTGATGAACCGTCCCTATTTTAGTAGTATTCCCTTCAGAAGGAGGTTGGAATTAACGTACCACCTTTTGTTTCCTAAAATCAATGTACCTTGACCATTGTCTTTTTTATCAAGCCATAAGCTGTATTCATCACTTTCACCGTTATTGTAATGCAGTATCACTTTATATTCCATTGGTCTCATTTCAATATCATCATATGTTCTTTCTTTTTTATTAAGACATTGTATCAGCTTATCTATGGATTGTTTTTCATCAAACTTCCAGCTTCTAACAACTTTTTCTTGAGAATCCACATATTTATATTTTGAAACTTCAATAGAGGAAATTTTATCGGCTGAAATATCTCCTGAAATATATTTACCGGTTGTTACTATAATTAATATAATTCCCATAAGTATGGCAAGCATTAGCACCTTTTTCATAATTGACATTTTATGTCCTCCTAATACGTTTATTATACGTATATTTACAACTAAACAACTCAATTCTAAATTAGATTATATCATTAAACATGTAAAAAAATCAGCAACTTTACTGCTGATTTTTTTACAAATACTAATTTACTTTTATCAACCTCTGCTGCATGCTCCACAGCTTGTAGTAAAGTCCTCTTCTTTCAAGCAACTGCGCATGAGTGCCTCTTTCCAAAACTGCTCCCTTATGCATTAACAAAATTTCATCCATATAATCCATTCCTATAAGCCTATGGGTGACCCATATACAGCTTTTGTTTTGTAGCGCTTTATGCAGTGCATCTACCACCTTAGCCTCCAGCTCTACATCCAAACTGGCAGTAGGTTCATCCAGAAGAATTATTGGACTTTCCTTTAGTAGTGCTCTTGCAATAGCAAGCCTCTGCTTTTCTCCTCCCGATAATTGTTGCCCGAATTGCCCTAAAGAAGTTTCCAACCCATTTTGAAGACTTTTAATATATTCATCCAAATAACTCTTCTTTAATGCTGTCCAAATATCTTCCCCGCTAGCATTCGAATCCGCTATAAGCAGGTTTTCGTTAATTGTAGTACTAAAAAGATATGGATTTTGCTCTACGTATGTAAAGTTTTTTCTAATCTCTTCCGCATCAAGCACTGAATAGCTTTTGCCGCCGAGTCTTATACTGCCCTCACTATACTTCATAAAACCAAGTAAAGCTTTCAAGAGTGTACTTTTCCCAGCCCCACTCATTCCTACTACAGCTACTTTTTTCCCTTCTGGCAGCTCCAAGCTTACATCCTTAACAATATACTTTTCAGAGTCAGATTCATTAACTGACAAATGTGCTATGGAAAGTCCGCAATCTGCAGGTACGTCTTCTTCGCTCATGTCCGTTTCATTATTATCTTGTATAATGGAATAAATACTTGAACCAGCATTATTTGCTTCGCTGAATTTATATAGTACGTTAGGCATAGGAAGCAAGGCTTCAAAAGATGCCATTATTGCCAAAGGAACCATTGCGTAGTAAATTCCCGCAAGCCTTCCTTCATATACTGATTTTGAAAGGATAATCATAGAAAACACTATTAGGCAACTTACACATAAACTATGCATATTTTCGCCTAACAACTGTATAAAGTTCTTTTTCTTTTGAAGCGCAGATAAGCTACTGCTCAGTTCTACATATTTCTTTTCATAAGTGTCCTTTAGCCCATAAACATAAATTTCAAGAATTCCATTCAACATATCGATTAATATCAAATTTATTGTCTTTTTTATATTTTGTTCCTTTTTCATCAGTTTACTATTAATTCTAAACATTATAATCGGTAAAATGAACCCTGTAAAAATATAAAACAAAAGAAAAACTACCGCTAAATGAACACTAAACAGTATAAGTAATATGAAAGTCAATATTCCTATAATTACAGCTGTAATTATAGGATACACCGCTCTTAGAAAAAATTCCTTTAAAGAATCAACATCATTGACCAGTCTTGTATATATATCACCGGTCTTAAATTCTTTATTGTTTTCCGAATAATTGTCATTGAAGCTTTTATAAAACCATCTTCTTATATGGCTCAAAATCTTAAAAGTAGCATTATGGGAAATTAATCGTTCCAAATATCTGAATATTCCTCTGGAAATACTGAAAAACCGCACTCCTACTATAAAAACCATAAGTTCAAGCACATCAGGATGCAGTGCTGCCTTAGAAATAAGAATTGAGGAAGTTGAGACCATGCCAATACCGCTAAGTACAGTTAAAACCCCCATGAGTAGAGAAAGTGCTATGGAGGCGGAATTCCTTTTCATAATTGAATTTAACACTTTAAATATTCTCATTGCTGAACCTCCAAGGTTTTAATCATACTGAAGTATCTACCTCCGTAAGCTAGCAGCTCCTCATGAGTACCTGCCTCAACTATAGTCCCTTGATGAAGAACCAATATTTTATCTGCATCCTTTACAGTATTTAGCCTGTGAGCCGCTATTAGTACTGTTTTGTCTTCAAGCTCTTCATATATTAGCTTTGGAACAAGTTCCTCTGTATCCGCATCCAATGCAGAGGTTGGCTCGTCCAAAATTAGTAATTCCGAATTCTTTACCAGTGCTCTTGCCAATGCTATTCTTTGTTTTTCACCACCACTCAGCACTACAGCTTCCCCATCTCCAATTAGAGTTTCATATTGGTTTGTAAATTGCTTTGAAAACTCATCTACCTTTGTTAATTCGCATACTTTTTCAAATTCTTTCTGTGAAACTCTATTACTTCCAAGTACAATATTATCCTTAAGATTCATATTAAAAATATGAGGAAACTGTGGTACCAATGAAATTTTATTCAGATAGTCATTATGGTCAAGTCGATTGATATCTATATTATTAATAAATACACTGCCATCTTCCACCTTGATAAAACCGCTCAAAATATCAATCAGAGTACTTTTACCGCTTCCACTCTCTCCAATAAGTGCCACTTTTTCGCCGGAATTTATCTTAAAGCTTACATTGTTCAAAGCTTCCTTCTCCTTATGCGAAAAGCTAAGGTTATTAATTTCTACTGATACAGCCTTACCTCTTAGTTGATTTTTTTCACTAATATTTTTTTTTGTATTTAAGCTATCCTGAAGCAGCTGAAGCTTTTCCATAGCCACACTCCCGTTAAGCGAAGCATGAAATTTTGCTCCGAGCTGACGCATTGGTAAATAAAATTCGGGGGTAAGTATTAGTATAAAAAAAGCATTAAAAAAGCTAATTTTACTATAGGTAAGCCTCAATCCCAAATCTACAGCTACCAATGCAGTACATATGGTAGAAGCTGTTTCCAGTACAAGCGCTGAAAGGAAAGATATTCTTAATACGCTGATTGTGGAATGCCTGTAACTTTCGCTAATTTCAAACACCTTTTTCTCCTGCAGCTTACTTTTCCCAAATAGCTTTAAGGTTCTAATTCCTTGAATCATATCTAAAAAATGCGAATTTAGTACCGTTAATTTTTTCCACTGCTTTTCATTTAGCTCCTTTGATTTCTTACCTATAAGTATCATAAACATAGGAATTAAAGGATAGGTTACCAGCATTATTAATGCTGATAACCTATCTACAAATAATGTACAAATGAGAAGAACAAGCGGCACCAATATAGAAGATAAAAATTGGGGCATATATTCCGAATAGTATGGTGTAAGCATCTCTGCCCCTTGCGAAAGTAATGTAATAACCTCTCCAAGATTCTGTTCTTTAACTTTATTAGGCGTTGAGCTTGTAAGGTGCTTTATACTTTTCTGTTTAATACTCTCTTTTATATCTTCAGCACGATCTTTTATATGTGTTTCAAGAGCCATATTTACAATGAATTTACAACCTGCATTTATAAGTAATGCCACCAAATAAAGCTTTATACTGTTTATTCCTTCATGTTTTATAAAAACCATATTTATAACACAAGCTAAAAAGAGTGCATTTAATGCAGTAAAAGCTGCACTTAATACTGAATTAACAATACATGCGGGAATATATGATTTTTTTACACCCCATTCTTTAAACAGTAGTTTATCTATCATAGATGTTCTCCTTAATACTCTACATCCTTTACGGTAACTCTCTTCCTGAATACCCAGTAACTCCATATTTGATAGCCCAGCACTATGGGCACAAATACAAGTGCTACCTTGGTCATTAATGAAAGAGTATAAGAACTAGACACGGCATTATAAATAGTAAGACTGAACTCGGGCTTTATGCTTGATACCATAACTCTTGGAAATAGCCCTAAGAATAGAGACGCTACCGCCAAAGCTATTGAAATACCATTAGTAAACATAGCCTTCTTTGTATCATCCTTAGTTATCAAGTACCAACTCAGCGCACCCATTATAACCGCTAATATAGATGCTGCCAATGCCGGAATACTGTTATATAAATCTGTTTGAAAATATGTCAGAACTACAAGAATAACCCCAGCCGCCAAGGAATACGCTCCCAGCTTCTTGGCAGCATTTAGTGCCCTTTGCCTTATTACGTCATCGGATTTCAGATTGAGGA
>JAEZDX010000142.1 GCA_023417975.1 Bacillota bacterium | reverse complement strand
GGCGAAGTATATCTCCTGCCTGTAATAAAAAATACTATTTATCGGGCGGATCAATTTGAAACTGATTACTTCTTCCCATCATATAGGCAAGCTTTATAATGGTTTTCTCATCTTCAGTCATTTCTCTTCCGAACATCTTTATGAATTGCTGAATTAAGCTTTCACTATCAACTATTTTCTTGCTGTTTCTAGAATTAGATGCTGTTCTGTGATTATAAGGATTGTATGTTTTAGGTCGCAGATTTTCAGAATATATCCTCTTAAATATTTCCGTAGTGTAACAAGCATCGTTAAAAGCATTATGAAATGGTGTTGTTACAGGTATATTTAGTAATTCTACTGCATTTCTCAGACCTATACTTGTTCCTTTTGGGCAGCACAAATATTGTGAAACATATGCCTGAAGATTGATATATTGTCTTGGTATAAATTTTGTGTTAAGTCCATAATACTCAGCATTTCTGAAAAGTTCTTTTATATCTGACATACCCCATATGCATAGAACATTGTCACCTTCAAAGGTAAGTTCAGAAAATTCATCATATACAGCTTTAAAATTTTTTGCAGTTCTTAACTGTACTTCATCAATAGATGTCATTTCTTTAATAAATGGATGGAGTTCACGATAAAGAGTCGGCTTAACAAGTCTATCCAAGGTAGCAACATTTTGTAAGGCTTCGTTTAACTTTAAAGCCCCTATCTGAATAATCTCAAAAGGACACATTGAAATATATTCTGCATCTTTGACTTTGCCTGCAATACTTTGATTAAATTCTAAATCTAATATTATGTAATTCATCATTATCCCTTCTTAAATGCGTTATATATAGACATGAATTTATTAATAATTAGTTCGCATATTTTTAGTAAAAACATTTTTATCACAATTATACATCTTAAAGCTTAAAAGGTAAATCAGAGAAGCTGAAAAGACTGATGAAGCTGAAGTTATGGAGTTTTATAAAGATCCATATGTTTGTAAAAACCAAATTTAACAAATACTTAGCATTACCATAACTTTGTCTAAACATGAAAACGTTATAATTTATATAACTATAATAAGTACCTAAACTGACTCTCGTACATTATATTATATAAAGGGGAGGGGATTATCATATTGAATAATATGCTATTAGTACTGTTGATAATTATACTGATTTTTATATGTATGTATAGTGTTGAATATTTTGGCAGCCGAAGCTGCAGAAACGCTGAGGCAATGGTAATAAGAGGAAGATACTACGATGCAATCGAAGCATACAAGCATATTCTAGCTTTCGATAAAATAATAAAAGAAAACTTAAATTACAAAAATACAATAATTGAAATTATCGCAGACTGTTATAACAGACTTGGTGAATTTGAAAAGTCAAATGGATATCTGGAATCTGTTAAACAGGAAGAAGATCCGGACCATGAAAGTATTGCAGAAATACTATATGCACAAAATCTGCTTTTTATGGGTAAAAACCTAAATAAAGCGGAACAAATCATAACTGATTTCAGAAAAGACTTTGATTTAGTGGAAAGTATGCTGACACATGCACTTATAGAACTGGAGAAAGGCAATAAGGAGAAGTCAGACAAGCTAATAGACGAATATAAAAAGAGAAAGGCGTTACAACGGAATATTATACAAATACAAAGAGGAGTATCAAATTCCGATAACTACTCAGAAGCTATAAGTGAGAAATTTATGTTAGGTCTATATTACTATAAAACAAATAATACTGATAAAGCAAAGAAGTTCTTTTCAAGGGTGTCTAAAAGTAAAGTAGAATGCTATCTTGTAGAAAAGGCAAAGGAATATTTAGAAGTATTATGCTGAACCGTCCCCACTCTTTATATTAAGAAACTTTTAAGAAATAGGTTAAGTAATTCTTAAAAGTTGTCCTTTATAATTATTGGTATAAAGAATCATATCAAAGGGTGGGAGTAAAAATGAGAAATAAAAGATTTTTCTTTTTATTAAGTTTATTAGTTATTGCTATACTAACAGTGAAAATCGCTATTTCGGAGCCGAAAGCGGAGTCAATGCCGGGAACAAAATATTCACGTGAGTATGTGTATGAACTTTTAAAGAACGAAGTAAATCAAAAAGATATTTTTTCTGCTGCCATAGATTTGAATAATGGAACTTCAGCAAACTCCTGTGTATACTTTGCCAGTGAGACTTTGAGGAGATGCGGTATAAGTATTCCTAAAAAGGTGGCAAACACAGCACAGCTAATTTATACGCTTAAAAACAAACAGTGGAAGAAATCTATAAACTATAGGGAACTTCAGCCAGGAGATATCTGTTTTACAACAGATGAAAAGGGTAATAAAGAAGGATTACCAACTCATACCTATATATTTATGGGATGGGTACAGGAAGGCAATTATAAATATGCATATATTTGCGATAATCAAGCAAAGGATTATGAAAACAAAGTATATCATATAAGAAATATAAGTGTACAAGATAAAATTAATGGCAATAGCAAAGAAGCTTTCAGCTTCTTTATGAGACCGCTAAAGAGTATCTGAGAAAAGGCTTGTTTTAAGAACAAGCCTTTTTGTTTATGGAAAATAGTTGAATTAATGGAGTACCTATAGAAATAAATGCAAAATGACCTTATAATATTAAATAAAGGTATATTAAAAAACGGTTTCAATTGTTATTAAAGATACAAGTATTACAAACAAGGGGGATATTATATGAACAAAATAAACAAAAGATTAAACTTTGCTCTCTTGGTTGATTGGTTTACTGGTTGGGAAGACATGGACTGCTATGAATGGGGCATACAGGATGGAGTCGCTGCTTTTACAAAGGAAAAGGATATTAATCTATTCACTTTTGTTACGGGAAGAT